>JAGLYT010000115.1 GCA_023132075.1 bacterium | reverse complement strand
TCTTTCTTTTTCTCTTTTTTTACTTTGTTAAGGGAAGACTCAACCATAAATTTTTTCCTAAACATATCCGGATTAATAGATAATTTTTCCTGTGCTTTCCAATCCAATGCCCTGCGTGCTTTTGCCATCTTAATATCCCAGTCAAGGCTGCCTTTTACTCCTTTTACAATATCAGCAGCATGAGCGGCAATGCGTGAAGCAATCACCCCTTCTTCTACATCTTTTACCTGCGGTAAAGACAAATGCTCCGAAGGCGTAACATAACATAAAAAATCCGCCCCGTAAGAAGCAGCAATTGCCCCTCCAATAGCTGAAGTAATATGGTCATATCCAGGGGCTATATCGGTAACCAAAGGTCCTAAAACATAAAAAGGCGTTTCCTGACATAAATTTTTTTCCAACATCATACTGGCTTCTATCTGATTTAAGGGAACATGTCCGGGTCCTTCAATTATTACTTGAACATTTTTTTCCCGGGCTCTTCTGGCCAAATCTCCTAAAATAGAAAGTTCCGCAACTTGCGCCGCATCAAAAGAATCCATTAAACAACCCGGCCGTAAACCATCGCCCAAACTTAAAGTAATATCGTAGGTTCTTGCAATTTCCAGGATTCGATTAAAATTTTCATAAAGGGGATTTTCGCGTTTATTAAAAAGAATCCAATTAGCCAAAAAAGTTCCCCCTCTGCTTACTATTCCCATTAATCTTTTATTTTTTTCTAAAACATTTAATACGCTTTGGGTCACTCCGCAATGTAAAGTCATAAAATCAACACCCTCTTTTGCCTGTTCTTCAATAACAGCAAACATATCTTCTTCTTTCATATCTTTAATCCCCTGCCCTTTTTCCATACTTCTTCGTGCTGCCTGATAAATAGGAACCGTCCCCAGAGGCAATGGAGATTTTTTTAAAATCATTTTTCTTATTTTTTTTAAATTTTCCCCCGTAGAAAGATCCATCACCGCATCCGCTCCCGTTTTCACGGCAACCCGCAACTTCTCTTTCTCTTCCCTTAAATTACCGGAATCAGACGAATTCCCAATGTTGGCATTAACCTTTGTTTTCAACCCTTTACCTACTCCCACCGGCTTAAATTTTTTCTTTCCGTCGTTACCTAATTTAGACAAAGAGGTCTTTCTCAATTTATTTTGAAGGATTACTATTCTCCCGCGGGCAACACCTTCACAAATATCTTCCGGGGATAAATTCTCACGTAATGCAACCATTTTCATTTCCGGCGTAATTTTTTTCTTTCTGGCGAATTTCAACTGCGTCATTTTATTATTTTCTCCTCATTTATAATTAAACTTTTTAGATTTCCACAAAACAAAAAAATCTCATTATCCGATTATATAGGACAATCCAACCACATCGATTTTACTGGATTCCTCTGTCAAACAAGGTGTGTTTTAATCTATTTTACAGCATTCTTAATAAGTCAATCTATAAAAATATTCAGGAAATATATACTAATCTGGCAATTATTCCTACAATAACAGCAATGCCGTTTCCCACAATTAAATTCTTCCGGGAAAAATCCAATTGCTCTTTCCATTGGGTTCTACTTAAAAAGACCCTTCCCAACCAGATTAACGGGAAAAGCATCTTCCAAAACCCCGGTAAAAGTAAACAGAAAAAAATAATCGTCCTTTCCAATATACCATAATGTTTTTCTTTTCCTTCTATATTTGTTTTATCGAAATTTTTAAGGTAATAGATAAAAATAGTTGCAAAATGGGTCGCAATGATATATAGAGATAAAATTATTACCCATCTTTCTCTCAATAAAGGGGCTGAAAAAACAAGGCAACACTTCCATACTAAAAAAATAATTGACAGATGAAAAACTTGATCCAGAATAAAAAACAAAACATTATCCGTCTGCTTATATTTTTTTATCCCGATCATACGCAGGGTATCGATAAAAAAATGCGAAAGAGCGATTATAACAATATAAATCCAGTTCTTTCCCAAAAATCCAACGGATAAACTTAAACTTAATATTAAAAAAATAAAACTATGTATAAAAACACCAAAAAGATCTTTACTTTTCTTTTCGGCAATTCTATTAGTTTGTAAAGTAAAATCCGCCAATAAATGTGCTAAAATCAAACGCCAGAACAAAAACATTTTTACCTCTCTTTTAATCAATGAAACTTAGAGTTTTATCTATTTTTTCTTCCATAAATTATCCAATAAATCCCGGGCCTTATCCTTTAGTAAATCTTCCGGTTTTTCCTCTTTTTGGCCTTCAGTGCCTTTCTCCCCTTCACCTTTTTCCTTGATTTTCATTTTCTTAAATATTCCTTCTATAACTTTTTCCTTTATTACTTTTTCTACTTTTTTAAGTTTCGGCTTAATTTTCGGTTTCTCAAAACTCCCCTTAATGAAAAAAGTCAAGACTATACGCCCGTCTTTGTCTATTTCAGTATAGGCTGCCAGTTCCTTGCCTTTTCCTTTAGGCAGTTTAACATCCATTTGAACATCTAGTTTTTCTCTGACTAAATCAACCTTTCCCCTGGAAAAAATATCAGAACCCGGAGTATAAATTGAGAGATTCTCCGTCATTATTCCCTGACTAAAGATATAGTCTCCTTTAATTTTTTTATACGGAAGTTCATCTTTTAGGGAACCGGCATTTTTAACCAACCCTTTTTTTTCCAATTTCTGCAACATAATAATCGGAGAAAGTAATCCTTTAAGCAATTTAGACTTCGACGCTAAAGCAGTAAGATTGTATATTTTCCCCTTCCCCATATTCAGGAAAACTTTTCCTGAAAGTTTCGATAAATCCGGGGTAAGATTACCAAACCCCCATTTCAATTCTATATTATTTCCCTGATAATTGGAATGAATTACTTTTCCGATTTTAAATTTACCTTCTGTTTTAATTTTCATAACCGGACTTTTCTTAGTACCTGCAGAAATATTTTCTTCTTTTTTTTCGGCAAGTTTTTCCCCTTGTGTCTGGGGAGGGAGCAAAAAGAAGACTTTGTCAAAGTTTAGCTCCGATAAAGAACCCTCGAAAGCAATATCCGGTGATTTGAAGTTTTTTACATATAATTTGCTTATATTAAAATCAGCACCATTCATCTTAGCTGCAAATTTTTTTGTTTTGATACTTTGTTGAGTAAAATCAACCTCGGTAACAAAATCAGTTATCTTATTCTTTTTATGCTCAGCACAGAAATTGTTAAGTTTTAAATTCCCCTTAAATTTAGGTTCCTTAAAATCTCCGCTTAAATAAGCTTTTACTCCTGCTATCCCCTTTATTTTATATTTTGTAATTAATTCGGAAACAACAGCAAATTTCTGTAAAGAAAATTGATTGGTAACTAAATTACAATCCAGTTGTTGTTTATCAAGATTAAATGTTGCATTTTGGGTATTTAGTTTAAAATCGGAAAATAAAAATTCTGCCGAACTAATTTTTACTTGCTTCTTAGTCCGTGCTGTATCCTGATAATTAATCGCTATTTTAAAATGCCCCGGTACCTGTTGAGTCTTCTTAAAAAGATTACCGTAACTCATTTCCAGACCGGAAAAATCTAATTTTGATTTAACAAAAACATTTTTTAATGTTCCCTTAATTTTACTGCTTAATTTAGACGTTCCGGTAAAAGTAAGCTCTTTAGGAAAAGGTAAAAACAAAAATTGTTTAATTTTATCGATAGAATTTACTTTAACGAGGAACTCCATATCTATGTAAGGATTATTGAAGTTTTTAACTATTCCTTTGCTTTTCAATTCGATATTAGAAAACACAACATCCATTGAATTTATCTTTAATTGTTTCTTTTTTTCTTTTGTCTCCCGGTAGTTTACTGCCAATTTAATATGCCCCGGTATTTGCCGGCTCTTTTTAAAAAGTTTCCCATACACTATTTCTAAACCGGAAAAATCCAAATCGGATTCAAAAAAAACATCATTCAACGTTCCTTTAACTTTACCTTTTGCTGCGGATTCCCCTTTTATTGCCAACCCCTGGGGAAAAGGCAAATCCATAAATTTTTTAATTTTATCGATAGACTTAACTTTAAATAAGAAATTAAAATTAAATAAGGGTTTATTGATGTTTTCTAACCGGCCGGAAAGGTTAGCCTCCATCTCTTCGCTAATAAATCCTAATTGCACAATATCTATTCCGACCTTATCCATATCTAAGTTAGAAAGATTGACTTTGCTCTTAAAATTAACTTTCCCTTTTAATTCTTTTTTGTCTAAAACAACTTTCTCTTCAAAAGAAAGATTTATTTCAAAAGGGGTTAAAAGATTAGCCTGTTTTACTTCCAAATTGAGTTGCTCGATATCTGCAGCCAATTTATTGGTAAAATTATCTTTAAAAGAAACCTTGCCTTTTACAATTTGAACCTTCGAAACAAGCAAAGAAAAAGGGCTTTTTTTATCCTGACTTTCTTTCAACTGTTCTTTCCCCTGAACATCTTTTTCTTCTTTAGTTGAACCTTTTTCTATTAAATCGCTAAAATTAAATTTCCCGTCTGCCAACCGTTCTACTGCAATTTGTGGTTCAACCAGTACCAATTTATTAATAACTAACTTCTTTTTCAACAAAGCAAGCAAGTAATACTTAACTACAAATTTCTTAGCTGATATAAAAGTGCCTTGCTTAAAAGTAGATAACTGGGAAACTTTTAACTCTTCGACGGTAATACCTTTAAACAATCCAATACTAATTTTCCCCACTTCAACTTCCCGATTTAAAAAAGTAGTTAATTGTTTACTTAAAATTGTCTTTATTTTTTCCGGAGGAAATAATACACGAATTAAAACTGTTCCTACCAATAATAATGCTATTATTACGAGCCCTACCCATAACAAAATCTTTTTTATTTTTCTTTTTTTCATTTTTCCATCCTTTTTTATTTTTCTATTTTCATCATTATAGTCACAAACTGTTTTATCCATCATCAACAAAATTTAAAACTATTTTTTTTCTGCTTTATTTTTTATTTTGTTTGTCCCTTTATTTCTTTCTTTGTCTGATCACCTGCCTGTTTTTTTACAGGGTCTTTTAGTATAATAATCTCTACCCTTCTATTTTGTGCTCTTCCCTGCCGGGTCGAATTTTTGGCAATCGGCTTTGTTTCCCCAAAACCGACAACTTTTATTCTTTTAGAATCTATTCCTTTTTTGACTAAATATTGATAAACCCCGGTTGCTCTTTTCACCGATAATTTTCGATTAAAGGAAGCCTTTCCTACGCTATCCGTATACCCTTCAATAACTACTTTATTCTCCGAATATGCATTAAGCAACATTACCACCTCTGATAAAGCTTTGTAAGATTCTTTTTTCAGAGTACTTCTTCCCGAATTAAATAAAACATTGGAAGAGAGATTCACTTTTAACCCTCTTTTATCTTCTTTTATTATAATCTCTTTTACCTGAATTACTTTTACTTCTATTTCTTTCGGGACACTGACTGTTTTATTCCCCGCTTCGTCGGTAATAGTTA
>JAGLYT010000114.1 GCA_023132075.1 bacterium | reverse complement strand
GCTGTGGTTTAACGGGAGAACTATCCGAATATATCATTTTTTCATTAGCAAACATAGAATTTTCTTTCTTAAAAGAACGAATTCCATCTATCGACATTTTAGGTTCAAATTCGTTCCAGTTGGTATCCCTGGAAATTTGATACATCATTTCCGTCAATAGTGTACAGGCATCTCCACACAAACCTATAGTTGTCGGACAATTCTTGCCAATCTGATAAGGTTCTATATCTATCTGAATAAAAGCCTTCGTCGGATTAAGTTTTCCCCGATAATGAGAACTCGATAATTCATTCAAACTTGTACCTACAGCCAATAAAACATCGATTTCCCCTGAATGCAAATATTTATTGGCAATCGGTGTTCCGGCAGCCCCAAATATTCCCAAAGAAAGTAAATGGTTTTCCGGAAAAGCCCCTTTTGCTTTAGGAGTTGTCGCTACCGGAATTACTAATCGTTCGGCAAATTTGCGAATTATTCGGTTTGCCCCGGCATTATTCACTCCATTACCAATAAGAATAGCCGGTTTTTGTGCCTGAAGAATAAACTTAGTTGCTTTTTTTATTTCTTCCCGATCAAAAAATGTTCTTTTCATTAAACGATATTCACAAGGCGGAATTATCTCTTCATCTACTTCCTCTTTCATTAAACTAAGCGGTAAATTAAGATGAACCGGCCCTTTTCGCCCATTTAATGCTACCCTTAAACAATGCCTTATTGTCCGGGATAAATAACTAACATCTGAAACATCAACACTTAATTTTGTAATTGTTTTAAACATATCCATCACATCTATTTCATCATAAAAATCTTCCTGAAAAAGCCCTCTTTTCATAACATTTTCACCCGAAGAAGCGGTTAAAACAAATAAAGGAACGGCTCCTGCGTAAGAAGTCCCTATTCCGGCAAGTAAATTCGTACTTTCTGCTCCTGCCGTAGCACAACAAACCCCTAATTGTTTACTTACCCGGGCATACCCATCAGCAATAAACACTGCCCCTTCATGGCGTTTGGCCAATATGGGGGTTATAGTCCGCATATTATATAATTCATCATAAAAAGGCATTAGAGATTTTCCGGGAATGCCAAAAATATATCTCACTCCCTCTTGCTCCAAATATTTTAGAAGTAATCGTATTACACTATACCTCAATTTTAAACCCTCCGAATTTATTCTCTAATAATATATTCTCTTCTATAACCGGTTATAAACGCTTCCGCACATCCGGTATCAAATTGTGATTTTTCATTATTTTTTATTTCACGCAGAGCTTCTATATCGGATTTTTCTTTTTTATGAAATCTGGGAGAAGTCATAGAATCAAAAGCATCGGCAATAGCAAGAATCCGACTAATCAAGGGAATTTCCTCTCCTTTTAACCCCTCCGGATATCCTGTTCCATCTAATCTTTCATGGTGGTAACGAATAATAGGAATAATGTCTTTCAATTCCTCTATGGGACTCAATATTTCCGCCCCCATAACCGGATGTTTTTTTACCATGACCCAATCTTCCTTTGAAAAACTTCCATTTTTCTCCAAAATTTTTTCCGGAATTCCTATCTTTCCTACATCATGCAGCAATCCGGCCAATTGTACATTTCGTTTCTCTTTCGCAGAAAAGCCTAATTCCCGGGCAATAATTAAGGCATATTTCGTTACCCGTTCAGACTGGCCCCGGGTATAAGGATGTTTAGCATCTATAGCCGAAACTAAAGACTTAACCACTGCCATACCCATATTTTTTAATTTTCGATATAATTTTGCCTTTTCAACAGCTATTGCAGCCTGTGAAGACAACGTCCTGAGTAACACCAAGTCCGCGGAAGTAAAACTTCCCTTTCCAACTTTATTTATAACCTCCGTCACTCCGATAATTCTGTTTTTTACTTTTAAGGGAACACATAAAATGGATTTGGTCTCAAACCCTGAAAAACGATCCATTTTTTTACAAAAACGCCGGTCTTTGTTCACATCGGGAACTAACGCATCTTTACCCGTTTGTACCACCCAGTCAGCAATACCTTCTCCTTTGGTCAAATATATCCTTTCTATTCTTTCTCCTTTTTCTCCTTGAGCAGATTCGAAATAAAGCTTTTGTTTCTCTTCGTCAAGCAAAAGCAAGGAAGCAGCTTCGGCATCCATCATTTTCATTACTAATTGCATTACCACATCCAGTAACGTTTTAAGTTCCACTGTGGAACTAATTAACTCTGTTGCTCTAATAAGGCTATTCAATTCTAGAATCTTTTGATTCCTTTCACTAACCAATCTGGCATTTTCTATCTCAAGCCCTATTTTATCAGATAAAAAATCAATTAACTTTACATCTTCTTCGGAAAAACACGAGTTTTCCCCTTTTTTATTAAATATCTCAATTACTCCTAATTTCCTGTCTTTATTTTTTAAGGGAGTACAAAGAAAATTTCTTACGAAAAAACCTATACATCCTCCCAATTCTTTTTCAAATTCTATTTCATTTGATGAAGAAATTGTTACTACCGTTGAAATTTCTTTATCCATTACTTCTCTTATTATACCTTTTCCCGGAATCATTTTATCTGCTAAAAGTTTTTCTTTTTGTTCTTTTTCTTCATCTCCCCAGTCTGAACAACTAATCTTAAATTCGGCCTTTTCCTTACCGGTTAAAACAATTAAGATATATTCAGCATCAAATAGCTCCAAAAACAACTGCATTATTTTATTTATGATAATATCCAGATGTTCATTTAAATTTATCGTTTCATTGATTTTTTCTAAAGCATTTAACTTGAATTCCAGTCTCTCTATTGTTTGGTTCAAACTATGCAGTTTATCTTCTCTTTCCCCTATTCTCAATGTCATCACAATTCCCTGCTTTCCCCCTTCTTCAATTTTTCTCTTATCCCTTGCTGTTTACATTTTATTTTTAACGGACAATCTTCACATAAAGGAATTCTTTTACAAAATTTTTTTCCTAATTCTACAATTAAAGCATGAAATTGCTTATATAAAAACAGATCCTTTCTTAGATTATCCTGAAAAAACGATTGTAATTCATCATAATCAAGCAAATCGGTAAGTTCCAATCGAATGCATATTCTTTTAGTATAAGCATCTATAACAAAAACCAACTTATTTCCTGCATACAAAAGCATAGAATCCGCCGTCTCTTTACCAATACCTCTACACAATAAAAGTTCCTGACGAATTATACAGGCATTACGATTAAAAAAAACATTTAAATCACCTTCATATTTCGTATATAAATACCTGCTAAATTCCGAAAGATATCCTGCTTTTTGTTTATAAAAACCAGAAGGACGAATTGCCTCTTCTAATTTTTTTCGATTAGTTTTTGATAAACTTTTTATATTAAGAATCCCTTCAGTTTTTAAATTTTTTATCGCTTTTTCTACATTTCCCCACGCTGTATTCTGGGTAAGAAGTGCCCCCACCATTATTTCAAATGTAGTTTCGTGAGGCCACCAGCAATCTTTTATTTTAAAATGCCCCAACAATCGTTCATAAACAGCTAATAAATCCATAAGCTCTAAATATTCTTTTTCTATTTTATACTGCCTGTGGAATCAACTACCCCGCAACAAGCTACTGGATATCGAAGGTTTATCCCACAAAATATTTATTTTTCCGTAAATACCATCATAGCCGGGAAGAATTTTTACCTTTTTCTCCCTTATCTTGATTATCCCCTCCGCAATTTTCGGTAAAGTAATCTTCTCTAATTCTTCCTTATCAACATTCATCAAAATATCTAATTCCGTTCCTGCCTGATTAATCAATTTATTATATTCCTTTTCCACACTTATCGTGCCTACCCCTTTATTAATCGCCAATGAAATTACTTCCGGCAAAGGAATTAGATGTTTAAAAGGAATCGCCGTTGAAAGAATAAACCCGGAATTTCTATCAGCAAGCTGATTAATTCTGTGCATTACCCCAATAGTCAGTTTTTTTCCGCACACAGGGCATAAATTTCGATTCTTCAGTGTCTCCCGGGAAGATAATCTTACCTTACATTTTCTATGCCCGTCAAAATGATATTTTCCTTCTTCCGGAAAAAATTCTATGGTATATAAAAATTTCTTTCTATCTTTTGTCTTTAAAACATTCAAAATCTCATCATAATCCAACTTACAATCAAATACATTTGCTTCTCTTCCTATTTTAGAAGGAGAATGGCTATCAGAATTAGAAATAAGTGAATATCTATCCAAACAAGAAAGCTGCCAATTCATTGCCGGATCAGAAGAAAGTCCTGTTTCTAAGGCATAAATATTTTTTGTTTGCTCCTGAAAACATTCTTCTATACTATCAAATCCCGAATTGGCCCCAAATAAAGAAAAATGAGGCGTCCAGATATGTGCCGGAACAAAAAAACACTTTTCTGATATATCAAGAATTATTTTTACTAAATCTTTAGCATCTAACTTAAGTATCGGACGTCCATCTGCACTAAGATTTCCGTATTTGGATAAAGCTTTATTTATTTTTTCTACTACTTCAAAACTTGGCGCAAAAAGAATAATATGAACTTTTTTCGCTTTTCCCTTATCATAAAAAAGAGTACATATTTCAGCAGTAAGTATAAAATGTACATATTTATAAATAAAAAGCCCATTTTCGCAAGGCTTAAGATTATCTTTAAGTTCAACCAGCCACTGCGGATGGGTAAAATCACCGGTTCCTAATAAGTTAATCCCTTTCACTTTAGCAAACCTGGCTAAGTTTTTCAGATCCATATTAGGACTGGTAGCACGGCTATATTTAGAATGTATATGAAAATCAGCAATAAATACCATTTTTTGTGTTCTTTTTATTATTCAGCCAAACAACACCCCCCCTCTATAACAAATACTATACCACAAATGGGTTTTTGTCAAGAAAATAGATGAGAACATTAAAAACCATTGCCCCTAAATCTTCGCCGTTTTGCTTGAATTTAAAACCGGTGGAAGTTAATTGAAATTCGTAGTAGAAATTACCGGAATACCTTTATTTCAATCATATATCAATATTTTTAATCTTTAAATTATATCACCTATTTCTGTCATTTTTTCTTATTAACTTGATTAATCTTATCCCTTAAAATTATGGCTAATTCAAAATCCAATTCATTTGCAGCTTCTTTCATTTGCCGCTTCAAGTCATTTAAAATTTTACCCTTTTCTTTTTTAGTCAAAAACCCAAAACCTTCCCGAAAAACTAAAGAAGATATTTCCTTTTTTTCACTCTTATATTCCTCTATTCCCTCATAAACAGCTTTTTGAATAGTTTGCGGAGTAATTTTATACTGTTCATTATATTCCGTTTGTATTTTTCTTCTTCTTTGAGTTTCCTCAATAGCCCTCTTCATAGAACCGGTGATGGAATCAGCATACATTATTACTTCACCGTCCACATTCCTTGCCGCCCTGCCACAAACCTGAATTAAAGAAGTCTCGCTTCGTAAAAATCCTTCTTTATCCGCATCCAATACTAT
>JAGLYT010000113.1 GCA_023132075.1 bacterium | reverse complement strand
ATACCTCACACATAATCCCTCCTGGTGGAGATAATCACTCAAATCCTCTGCCATTCTCTTAGTGAGAGTAGTTATCAGTGTTCTCTGTTTTTTAGCAATTCTTTGCTTTACCTGGAAAATTAAATCCTTTATTTGTCCTTGTATGGGTTTTACCGTTATTCTTGGATCCACCAATCCCGTAGGCCGGATGATCTGTTCTATAAATTTCCCTTTAGTTTTTTGCAGTTCATAAGGTCCGGGAGTGGCTGAAACATAAATTACCTGATTGGTTATCTTTTCAAATTCGTTAAATTTTAAAGGGCGATTATCCAAAGCACTGGGAAGACGAAATCCATAATTTATTAAATTTTCTTTACGAGCCTTATCCCCTGCATACATTCCTCTTATTTGAGGAATAGCCACATGAGATTCATCAACAATTAAAAGAAACTCTTTGGAAAAATAATTAATCAAACAGGCAGGTGCTTGTCCCGGTTTTCTCCCTGACAGATGACGGGAATAATTTTCAACTCCATGACAAACCCCTATTTCCTGCATCATTTCTATATCATTATCAGTCCGCATTTTCAATCTCTCAGCTTCTAAAAGGTTACCTTCACCGGTAAACCATTTCAATCGTTCATCCAATTCTTTCCGTATTTCTTTTATAGCTTTTTCCCTGCGGGGAGCAGTGGTAACAAAATGTTTTGCCGGATAAATATAGGCAGTATTTTTCCTTTTAAGCACTTTACCGGTTAAAGGATTTATTTCGCTGATTCTATCAATTTTATCACCAAAAAATTCAATTCGTAATGCCGTCTCCAAATAAGCGGGAAAAACCTCTATTACATCCCCTCTTACCCGAAATTTACCCCTGGAAAAATTCATCTCATTCCTTTCGTATTGGATATCAACCAAACTCCTGAGCAAATCCCCCTGCATAATTATCCTTCCCTCCTGCAAACTTATCAGAGATTCTTCCCATTCTTCGGGAGATCCAATTCCATAAATGCAGGAAACCGAAGCGACAATAATCACATCTTTTCTTTCCAGAAGAGAACTGGTCGCTCTAAGTCTTAAGCGGTCTATTTTTTCATTAATGGAGGAATCTTTCTCTATATATATATCTTTATGGGGAATATAGGCTTCGGGTTGATAATAATCATAATAACTGACAAAATATTCTACTGCATTTTCCGGAAAAAACTGCCTGAATTCAGAATAGAGTTGTGCGGCCAATGTCTTGTTATGAGAAATAATTAAGGTTGGTTTGTTAATTTTAGCGATTACATTAGCCATAGTAAAGGTTTTACCCGAACCTGTAACCCCTAAAAGAACCTGATATTTTTCTTTTTGCTTGATGCCTTTACTTAAAAGATCTATTGCCTGTTTCTGGTCCCCCCTGGGCTTATATTCTGTTTTCAACTTAAATTTATCCATTTTTACTCCGGTTGAATTCCCGATTTTAATAACAAATAAACAGACATCTTCAATTTTATCTTGAATTTTTTTTAAATTTTAGATATTATAAATTAATAAAATTTTTATTATCCTTTTTTTGATAATTTCATTATACAAAAAAAAGGATGGGAAAAAAATAACAAAATGAAAAAACTTAAAAAACACATAAACTCCTGGATGCCGGTATTTCTCTGGATGGGAATAATTTATCTTCTTTCCGCTACTCCTAATTTAGGTATTAATTACAAATGTGGATTCTTTTTACGTAAAATAGCTCACATAATAGAATATTTTATTCTGGTTCTTCTCCTCTGGAGAGCATTTAAAATTACTTTTTCCTGGAATAAAATTAAGATTTATCTCTGGATAGGAAGCCTTTCTTTACTCTTTGCTATTTCCGATGAACTACACCAACATTACGTTGCCACCCGCTGTCCCTCACTCACTGATGTATTAATCGATACAATAGGAATAGTGCTGGCTTTAATCATTATCCCTATAATAATCAAATTAAAGGAGAAAAAATTTAATTGCGTTTTTTTAAATTTTTAATTGCTCTTTTTCTTGTTCCTGTCTGTATAGCAACTGTTGCCGGTTTAATGTCCCAGGTTTTTTCTTTAGGCGGTTCTTATTCGCTCATATATTTTATCACCGGTTTCCTTTCCTATCTGATCTTACAAACATTCGTATTTACCCCTTTTCGTATATACATTTTAGGACATGAATTAACCCATGCTCTTTGGTCGTTAGCTTTTGGTGGAAAAGTAAAAAAACTCAAAGTATTAAAAACCAGAGGGGAAGTTCAAGTCACTAAAGTTAATTTTCTAATAACTCTGGCTCCTTATTTTTTTCCTTTTTATACTTTCTTGATTTTAGCTATTTATTACTCTATTAATTTTTTTTATCCCCTAAAACAGTTCTTTTCTCTCTTAATCTTTTTAATCGGATTTTCATGGTCATTTCATTTATCTTTTTGTTTTTTTTCATTAAGAAAGGAACAATCCGACCTTCAAAAAGGCGGAATGTTTTTTTCTGTAGTAATTATATGGTCAATGAATATTATCGTTTTATCTTTAATTTTAGGATGGACTATGGCAGGTTTTTTTTCTATAAAAGAATTCTTTGAAGTAACTTATTTCACCACTCGGGAAATCTGGAAATGGCTCCTTACCCGGGGTAAAGAGATAATTATTTTTATTATCAGTCACCTCAAAAAAACTTCTTAGTCACCAGACAACTAAAATTTAAGCATTACTCCGCTCCCCCAATATCTTCCCGGCTGCCCGATACCAAGCACTTCTTCATATTTCTTATCAAAAATATTTTTCACATCTAAAAATAATTTCCATTTTTTAATAGTTAAGAGTACACGCGTATCTAAAATAAAAAAATCCCTATCTTCTTTTTTCTTGTAAACCCCACACCATACATGATTAATTCCCCTATATAAAAAATGATTTATTTTGCAAGAAATTTGATGTTTGCTATATTTCAATCCATATTTAGAAAGGTAGTTATCCTTTTTTAAGACAGAATCAACATAAGTATATCCCAACTGCGTATTTATTTTTTTATTTATTTTTTTCTTCAAAAAAATCTCTACCCCGTTAAAATCAACTTTTCCTATATTTTCGGCAGACCATTGAGTTTGAACTTCATCCCTTTTTATCCAATCGATAAGATTTTTTTCTTCCCTTCTAAAAAAAATAATTCCTGTTTTATCCTGATTTTTACTTAAAAAATCCACTTTTAATTGATAAGACAAATTTTCCTCCGGTTTAAGATTAAGATTACCGCTATTTACCGGACTTTGGTAATAAAGTTCTGTAAAAGAAGGAATACGAAAAGCACGGCTAACTGACATATGCAATCCGCAAAAAGGTATGACTCCCCACCCAAGACCTACTTGGGGAGATAACATCTGTCCCCAGTCAGAAAAATCCAGACGCAAACCGGTATTAAAATCCATTTTCCAAATAGGTCCCGGCAGCAAATACTCAGCAAAAACTGCTTTCCTCAAGCGGCTATGGTCTCCTAAAGAAGCACTGTCTATTTCTTCGCTATTTATTTCCCCTCCCACAACTAAATTCCCTGCCCCTTTAAGAAAAAACTTAGACTGTAAACCTCCTCCGAAAGTAGAAGATATATGTTCATTTACATACCAGGAAGGATTGGTTATATCTAAGATGTATTTATCCTCATGACGGCGAAAAGAGAAATTGGAATCAATCATTATTGTTTTATTAATGCTGTAAGACCCCTTAAGAATAGAGAGGTAAGTTTTTGTCCATTCTTTCGAAGGGAAATTCATTCCCGGTGTATAAAAATCATAAGCTCCGAATTCTTTATCCATAAATCCTAAATCCAGGGAAATTTTTCCTCGCTGGAGATCAGACCCGGGGACAAACATATTCCAGGTAAAACTGCTAAAAAAATTGCTGTTATCAAAATCCGTGTCGTATCGAAACCCATCAGACTTCATTTTTTGAAAAGAAATTCTTTTGCTGAATTTCCCTCCCTGCTCTAAAGAAAAAGAAACATCCCCTGTATTATATTCACTACAACCTATTTGAATACTTTTTAAAAATTTATCTCCCTGCGGCCTTTTAGTTATCAGATTAATCACTCCTCCGAAAGCATCTGCGCCGTAAAGATAAGAACCTGCACCATATAAAATTTCAACTCTTTCTATATCATTTATAGTTATAGGAAAATCCATATTGTGGTGAGCTGTTTGCGGGTCGTTGACTCTTACTCCATTAATAAGCACCAAGACTTGTTGAAAAGTACATCCTCTTATACTAATATCTGCTTGCATTCCCCAAGGATTACGCCTGCTCATATCTACGCCCAGGGTATAATCAAGCAACTGACCGATAGCGGTAATTGGTAATGTTTCTATTTCTTTTTGGTCAATAATTTCTACATAGGGAGACCTTTGAACAAAACTCCCGGGCAAAGAACTTCCCAGCCGTACTGTATCTAAATAAACCGTCTCCCCCCATAAACAAAAGGGCAGAAAAATAAAATAACTAACTATTCCGCAAAAAGCAACTTTTTTCATTTAAAAATTGCTTTAAACCTTGCTTTATATTTATTATATAATAAACCGGCAAAAATTATTTTTAAAAGTCCTCCGGGAATAAAAGGAGCTACCCCTAAAGCAAACGCCTTGCCTATTCCTATTCTCATTACTACTGATAAATGCACCATGCCTAACGAATAAATAATTACTGTTCCGGTAAGAAAAGATAAAATTACCCACGGGAATCTTTTTTCTTCTTCCAGCATTTTACCTATTACCCAGGAAGCTAATAAGAATCCGATTAAATATCCTCCCGTTGGACCGAAAAAATATCCTATTCCTCCCGCACCGGTAAAAACGGGTAATCCTACCGCACCTAACGTCAAATACCCCAACTGCGATATTCCGCCTAATTTTTTACCTAATACCGCTCCGGAAAGTAAGACAAAAAGGGTTTGCAACGTTATGGGAACAGGAGTAAAGGGTAAATAAATTTTCGCATAAGCAGCTAATGCCGTAGCAATAATAAACCCGCCTACTCCGATTATTGCACATACCTTTTTATCTAAAATAATTTCTTTTTTCCCTGCTAACCATACCTGATTTAGAGATTGACTAACCATTTTTTTCCTCCTTTGTTTTTTTGTTTTATTTCCTATATTATTGTAAATTATTAAATCATTATTGTCAACCTTTTCTTTGTTCTGGTTAACAAACTAATCTACACATTTTTTCAAATTAGCCTTTTTTATTCCTTTGCTTTTTCACTTGTGATTAATTGTCTCGAGGTGGCTTCCAGGGTGTTCTTTTTCTTTTTTAGTTTTTTGTAGGTTGTTTCTATGACTTCTTTGCTGAATCGTCCTTTAGTTGTTTACCCGGGGCTTCGGTGGTATTCTTTGCCGAAAATTTTCGTGATGATTTTTACTATGAGGACTCCTTTTTGAATTATTATTTATAAATCCAATTAAAAAGTTTATCGGCTCTCTCTTTGTCTAAATTCTTCAATATGTTATATTC
>JAGLYT010000112.1 GCA_023132075.1 bacterium | reverse complement strand
TTTAATGAATGCACTATTTCCAACAAAAAAATGAAACAGTCAGGTAAGAGTTCAATAGAAATAATGGGAGATTTTCTCAGGGAAGAAAACATAGCATTGTTTAAACTATGGTCTCTGCAAAAAAACAAAAAAGTATACTGAATCTTTTTCTTTATTTATACAATCCTGCGCTTCGGTTTTTATCTTTCCAAAACGGTTAAACATTCAATATGTGAGGTTTGAGGAAACATATCTACTAACTGTATTTCCTTTAAATAATATCCTTTCCCTTTTAAAAATTTAATATCCCTGGCTAACGTGGCCGGATTACAGGAAATATAAATTATTTTCCATGGATAAATTTTACTAATCTTTTCTAAAACTGCCCGGGAACAACCGGCACGAGGAGGATCCACAACCACTATTGAATTTTTAATAGGCTTTTGATATTTGTCTTTTAAAAACCTGGATAAAACCTCTTCAGCTTTACCTTGAAAAAAATCGGCATTGGTAATATTATTCATTCGTGCATTATTTTCAGCATCTCGAATAGCAGATTTACTTTCTTCTATACCATAAACTTTCTTAACTAACGGTGCACACCACAATCCAATAGTTCCGCAACCGCAATAAATATCCCACAAAGTTGCCTGTTCATCTCTAACTTCTTCGGCTACCAACTTATAAAGATTTTCTGTCTGCGACTTATTTACCTGAAAAAATGATGTAGGAGACATACAATATTTCTTTTTTCCAAGTTTTTCCATCAAATAATCTTTTCCATAAATTTTTATTGTCTGGTTTCCTAAGATCACATTACTTTTTAATGGATTTATATTTATAAAAATCCCGCTAATCGAGGGAAATCTATCGAGCAATTTTTTAATAATTACATTTATTGAGGTCATCTTTCTTTTTGTTATTACTAAATTCAATTCAATTTCGTCTTTAAAAAATGATTGGCGTAAAACTAAATGCCGCAATAATCCTTCCCCTGTAGTTTCATTGTAAATAGAAACTGCAGAAGCCGTGACTATTCCCTCAAAATATTGCACAATTTTATTCATTAACGAAGAATGTAACATGCAATCGCTAAAACCTACTATTTTATGGGTCCCGGGAGTATAAAAACCGGTTATAACTTTCCCTTCCTGTTTCCTAACCGGAAGCTGCATTTTATTACGGTAACGCCAGATACAAGAAGAAGGAATGGATGGTTTAATTTCCACCTTCTTAAGATTTACACCGCCTAACTGCTTAAGAGTTTCCTGCATTAATTCCTGTTTATATTTTACTTGGATAGGATAATCCAGATGCTGCCAATTACATCCGCCACAAAAATCTGTTTTTCCCGGTTGAAAAAAATAAGGACACTGAGGAATTTGTCTTTCATTGGAGGGTTTAATAATTTCTATTATTCTTGCGGATGCATAATTTGACTTTACTTTAATAATCTCTACTAATAACTCGTCTCCCGGACAACTATAAGGGACAAAAACAACTAAGCGCCCAATACGGCTTAATCCGTCTCCCCCTAAAACTAATTTTTCTATCTCTATTTTAACTCTATCACCTGTTTGCATCTATAGCAAATGCCGCCTTCCACTGCTACCGCTTCTACGCTCTCCGGAACGGGGAATAACTTCTCTTACTTTAAGTACCCGTCTTTTAAATTCTTTTCCATCCATAGCTTTAATCGCCGCTTCCCCTTGTACTCTATGGGACATCTCAACAAAACCAAACCCTTTTGATTTCCCGGTCAGTTTATCTTTAATTATACTAATAATTTCCACTTCTCCGAAAAATTTAAAAACTTTTTGTAAATCCTCTTCGGTAATTTCTCCCGGCAAATTACCTACATAAATATCCATCTCTTATCCCCCCCCCTTTCCTTTCAACTTTTCATAATTCTGTAAAATTACCTATTTAATCTCATTACTAAAAACAAACTCACCAAGTAATTATTCGATACCAACAACTTTCACTTCAAAAACAAGATTCTTGCCGGCTAAAGGATGATTAAAATCAACCGCCAGGTTATCCTCTTTTATGTCTACTACTTTCCCCATTACCACTCTTCCTTCTTCGGTTTTTAATCTCAATATTTTCCCTTTTTCCACCTGTAGATCTTCGGGCAAAGAAGATTTGGGCAAATCTCTAACTAAATCTTCCCTTCTGGGACCATAAGCATTCTCTACGTTTATATTTACTTTTTTTTCTTCATTTAATTTCATTCCTTCCACTGCCCGTTCAAACCCGGGAATTATCTGTCTACTCCCTACGGAAAAGACTAAAGGATTCCCTTCTTTTGACCGGTCAAAAACAGTTCCGTCTTCAAGACTTCCTACATATTCCACTTTTACTTTATCTCCCTTACTAACCACCATCTTCTGCCCTCCCTCTTCCAAAGGTATTATTTCCGCCGCATTTTCCTTTCTCTCCCCTTCAACCAATGGTTCATCGTTTTTTATCGGTTTTTCTTCTTTTTTGCCACACCCAACTAACCCCATTACTAAAAACAACCCTATAATAAGCCGGCTTAATCTCATTGAACCCTCAATTTTTCTCATCTTTTCTCCTTTTTTCGTAATGATTTGTTTACTAAAGCTAAACTTATATTACCATTTATTTCCGGTCAAGTCAACAAAAAACAAACATAATAGTGGGAATCAATACAAACATTTCTGCATTGACTTTTTTTTTCAACTGTGATAAAATTACCTGTGAATAATTGAGATAGCATTTTAGATTAAAAAATTTATTAATAGTTTTTTTAAAATTGACAAAAGGAGGAAGAAGCAAAATGACAAAAAAAATCAGCCGGGTAAAAATCGCATTATTAATGGTCTTTTTAAGTCTAACCTTAGGAGTAAACCAGGGATTTGCCGCAGAATGGTCAAGCATTCATAAAAAATTAAAGGCAAAATATGCCTCTTTTGAAAAAGAGGTCAAAGATATGACTATCGTTCAGGAAATGCAAATCCATCGTGGTAAAAAACCGGTAATCTCAAAAAATAAAATCTATAGTAAAGGCAAAAAGTCCCGTGTAGAAACAAGCATACCGACACCCTCTAACGCAGAAAACCCGGGGGGAAAGAAACAAATGAAAACAATCTTTATTTCCGATGGCCGGAATGAGTGGGTAATTTCACCTTTTATGGGCAAGAAAAAACTTTCCCCGAAAGAACAAAAAAATTATCAAACAGGTGCAAACTGGTACGACCAATTACCGACAAAAGCAAAAATTACCGGCACTGAAAAAATCGGCAAACATAACTGTTATGTAGTTGAATTCAAACCCACTGATTCATTTTCTTTCACTAAAATATGGCTCGAAAAGAAAAATCTACTTTTAATTAAAGCGTTAGGTCAGGGAGAAAAAGAAAGGGTATTATCCATAATAAACTCTGATTTTAAGAAAATAAAAGGTATGTGGGAAACGCCTTATAAAACTCAAATGTATTCGGGTAAACAGCTTAGCTCTACTTTATTAACACGGTCTTTGAAGATAAACAAGGGATTATCCGATGATTTGTTTGATCCGGACAAGGTAGAAACAAAAGGAAGTGCCATGCCAGCCGGTATGCCCAATATGCAGGAAATGATGCAGCAAATGATGCAGCAAAAAAAATAATAAAATTTAAATATCCCGCTCAATCATATACAGAACAATGTCGTAAATAAACTGCTTAGCCTGGGTGTCCGGCAAGTCCCCATAGGCCACGAAAAATTCGCGTAAAGCTGCTCCAGCCAATTGGCTGGCATTCTTGCGGGCATATTCGATACTCCCATATTTGGACATTAAAGAATATACCCATTTAACATCTTTTGGCAAGCGCTGTTTGCGCGGCAGGGACAAAAATATTTTTATTTTTTCCTTTTCCCTTTTAGTACAATTGTTTAGTAAATGAATTAACATTACCGTGCGCTTTCCTTCCCAGATATCTCCACCAATTTCCTTGCCGTATTTTTTACGCTGTCCTACAAGATTAAGAATATCGTCCTGGATTTGAAAAGCCGCTCCCATATAAAAGCCAAACCGATTAAAACGGTCTAAATTCATTTCTCCACCTCTGGCAATCAATGCTCCGATTCGACAGGGATGAATAGAGGTATACCAGCAGGTCTTTTTAAGGGTCGTACGCAAATAATCTTCTTCGGTTAAATCACAAATATTATCATGCACCCAACCCAGCTCCATAGCCTGTCCCTCTACCGACTGTCGAACCATATGCTCAATCTCAGTAAAAATTTGCCAGGTTAGTTCCGGACCGAGAACGGTAAGATTTTCCATTAAGGGTCGAATGCTAAGAACATTCATCGCATCACCGGCATTCACGGCAATTTCCATTCCATACTTAGCATGTAAAGTCTTCTCTCCCCGGCGATATTCACTCCCGTCTTCCACATCATCATGAATTAAAAAAGCATTGTGAAACAATTCAATCGCCACAGCCGACCTGAGAGCATTACGGACATTTCCCCCAAAAGCTTCACAGGTAGCCATACATAATCCGGGACGTAAACCTTTTCCCGGACGCAGAGGATAAGAAGGGATTAAATCGTAAAGATGCCGCCTGGGCTCTTTTGACGGTAAAAAAGTCAAAAGAGTCTCCATCGTAATATCTTTATAATGTTTTAAGGCTGTTTCCACTAATTCAAAACGATTAACCTCAGGCATAGATAAGACTCCTTAATTATTCTCCCCTAATCACGCCAAAATCAATCGACTTGAATTACCAATATCGCCTGTAATTGGTCCATCTTTGTGGCCCGAATTAAACCGGAATAAATACCAGCGGAGGTTTTGGCAGGAATATTTACCGATACAATTACCTTCTGGGTTTTATATGGAGCCAGGGAAAGAGCAGAAGGAGTAAATGTTATCTTTTCAGCTGCAATCCTACGACCGGAAGCATCTACTAAATCGGTACTGTGAAAACCGAATTTATCCATTATTTTATCACTGTTATTTTCTAAATTCATCGGGATTTTAGCCCTCTCACCCGGTTTCATTGCTTTATTGGTTTTAAGCGTGGGTAATTGCCCGGAAGCCGTATATTCCGGTTTTTTTCCTTTTTCTGATCCCCGGATAGTAACTACCCGTTGAGCAAGCCCTCCGACATACTGAGTAGCAGCATGAGCTAAATCAATAAAAATGTCCACTACCTCGTGTGCATCACGCCGAAAGCGGTGTATTACCTCATCCGGTTTCCCGGAACGTAAATCCTTTACATTAATCAAACGGTCTTCTACATCCTTTGCCGCCACAATACCGGCAGCGACTTCTTCTTCCAAAATGGAAGCAGCCTGCCGTACTACACGAGAAGTAGCATTGGCTAATCCTTTAATTACATCCTGGCTTATTTTCTTCTTTTCCCCTGCACCTGTTCCTGTCCACTCTTTGTTTCCTTTTTTAGAACCCAAACCACCTGTTTGAAACTTTGTTGTCGAATCTTCTTCGGTCATGTTTAATCTGCTTTTTGGTGTTTTCTTACTTTTATTCAACATCTTTCCCCTCCTCTTGACAATTAGATATTCTGGTCTCACCCTCCAAAACAATGTTGGCCACCGGACGGTCAAAAATGTCGATAGCAATAGCATATTTGCTTTTTACACAAATTGGTTCACACATTTTAATACATACAGGAATTGTTTCTTTCGCTATAACATTCAT
>JAGLYT010000111.1 GCA_023132075.1 bacterium | reverse complement strand
GCCGTTTTATTAGAACTGAGCGGCTTTGTTTCTCCGAAACCCAAACATTTCAACCGTTCTACCACAATCCCATTTTTTACTAAATAATCAACTACGCTTTTTGCTCTCTTTTCAGAAAGTTTTAGATTAGATTCCGCCCTTCCTACTGAATCCGTGTGGCCTTCTACTCTTACCTTATATTGGGGATACTGCTTTAAAATTTCTATCACCTGATCCAAAGTCGGTTTATCCGACGCACTGATTTTTAAACCTCCTGTTTTAAAATGAGCCTTTACGGCAATAATTATCTTTTTCCCCTCTTCCCTCATCTGTAATTTTGCTTTTTTTCGAATACTAACTACCAGTGCTTCCCTCTCTGCTGCCAACTTTTTTGCCTCTCTTGCTTCCTTTTGGGCCTTCGCTGTTTCCCGTTTTGCCTGTTCTGCCTCCCTGCGAGCTTTTTCCGCTTCTTCCTGTAATCTCTGCTTTTCTTCTTCCTCTTCGCGTCTTTTCTGTTCTTCGTCCTCTTCCTTCTTTTTGGCCGCTTCTGTCTCCTGTGCCGATTCCCCAAAACGAACAGTTAGAGAAGCACGATGTGAACCGGAAGTATCTTCGAGCTCTAACGGCCAGATAAATGCATAATCAAATTGTAACCCAAATTTTCCCATTGTTTCATTATTAAAACTAAATCCGGAAGTAACTTCGCGGTCATTACCCCCTATTCTAAAGCCCCATGTTCTATTAACAAACCAACTTTCCCAGCCTAAATAAACATTCAAATCTTCATCCCGATAGCTAACGTCCACTGAAGAAATCACCTTCTCCATAGACAAAATATTTAAGAAATTATAATCTCCCATTCGATAAGCCAACCCAAATCTTCCCTCAAAAGGCACTTTGTCTTCTACCTTCAATCCCACATCCGGCTCGCTAATATTCTTAGCCATCAAGCCGATACACAAACCTTTTTCTTTCTCTCCGTTGGCTTTTATTAATACTCCCACATCCCCGGTAAAATTACCTTTAGAGCGGCCATCAACAAAAACAGGATCGTGTCTTGTCCGCTCATCCAGTGTATAAGAATGATTTAAATATTTCAGATTAACTCCTAAAAAAACTGCCGGAATCAACCGGGGAGCAAAATCATTAATCTTTTTTGCATAAGACAAGGTAAATGTATCTTCTTCGTACAATTCCGTAGTAACAAAATTAGCCCAGCTTACTCCAAAATTTCCTATTTTGTTTGAAGGAAAAACAAAAGCGCCATAATTTAAACCTAAATCCACCTTCTCTCCTCCTGCATACAGGTCCAACCCTGTAAACAAGCGGGCATACATAAAATTGGCCTCATATCGTTCTAATTGAGCAATTCCGGCAGCATTCCATAAAGGAGCACTGGCATCATCACTTACCGCCGTAAACGCTCCACCCATTCCCACGGACCGCGTTCCCCAACCACTGTCTTTAAATGCCGCTTCAGCCAAAGAAACAAACAACATATAAAAAACAACGACTAAAATAGCTAAATTAATTTTATTAAATATCCTTCTATCCATTATCTCCACTTCCAATTGACTGCTAATTTTACTACACCCCCTGACAAATTAAAACATTCACTTAAAAATTCCAACTTCTAATTCATTCCTATCTTATCCTCTTCTGTCATTCCTGCGAAAGCAGGAATCTATTTTTTGTCTTTTGTCTGTCAACTGTCATCTGTGAACTGTTATTTCCGTCTTTGTGCCTTTTTCTTGCCATTTGCCATTCACAATCTTTTGTCTTTGTTTTGAATTTTGTATTTCGTATTTTGAATTTGCCTGTCCTCCAGTCTGTAAGGAGGGTTTAGTATTTCGAATTTAGTATTTAGTATTTTCCTTTTGTCCGTTGTCTATGGACTGTCTTTGTTTTTTACTTCGCTACTACTATTACTCCGCTTACATTCTTTCCATTGTATTCACATTGGTAAATATAAACACCGCTCTCTACTATATCACCATCGTTATTGCGGCCATCCCATTGATAAGGAGTTATGTTTATCGTTCTTATTTCCTTACCGGTGATATCATAAATTTTTATTGAAACATTATCCAGATCGGTTAATCCATTAAAATAAGCATAATCATTTATCCCATCCTGACAGGCCGGGGTAATAATTCTTTCCAGCGGACAATGGGTACGCTCATTAATTAAAGCCGGAAAAACAGCAAATATACTATTATGATTTAAAGAAGTTGTTAGTGTATTTAATTCGCTATTTAATGTTCCTCCCACTAACCGCCAATCAAACCCATCCCACCATAAAATTTTTAATTCCTCTTCCGTAATAAGTGTCCCGTCTTCTTTAACCTCTCCATTAAGGTCAAAATAAAGTAATGTTAAATTGTAGGGCAATTGAAAGTCAATATTTTCCGGTAAAATTTCATAAGCTGCTAACGGACTATCACTACCGGCAACACCAAATCCCGCGGGAACACCGGCCGGATCTTTCTGGCTAAAGGTTATCTCAATTTCACTTTCCAACGCGCCTGCGGGTATTTCAATGCACACCTCTCCATCTTCAGGATTTCCATCGACTAAAACAATCGTACCCCCCTCAGGACCTATTGTCATAGTAACACTGGGATTTACTGTTATAATCTGCGCCGGAACTTCTGCTACACCTACTTCACCGCTATAGGTTACTTCAAAATAAAACATTACTCCATCGGTAGTTACTACTTCTCCGGGAATATAATCTTTAAATGTATAAGCAAAAAGAGGAGGTGTGAACTCTTTAGTTATTAACTTATAGCTTGTCTCCGGTTCAGAAACCTTTTTGTAATAAAAGGTTAGACTCTCCATTGCCATCCCCGCACTAATCCCTGCTTCCATATAAATCTTACAGCCTGCTATATTAACTTCCAATGGAGTCTTAATCATTACAACAGGTGCTGATGGTTGAACAAAAGCAGAAGCAGTAACAATTCCCCTATTTGCTGATTCAAATGCTTTTACTGTATGATAAGAGAAAAAAATAACGCTCGACACCATCACCGATAAACACAAGCCTATTAATAATTTTTTCCTGCTGTTTTTAAACATTCTCTACTCCCATCATTCTACTAACTAATTCAACCGTCTTTCTATCTTTAGTCTGTCATCTGTTGACTATGGACTATGGACTATTCTTTGCCTCAGTACCTGTCTTTTGTCTTTTCTTTTTTTAACTAATTAAACTAATCTAAACCAATCGAAACTCCGCCTTACAAACTGGCGGACAAGCAATTCAACTGTTCTAACCATCTTTATCCTTTGTCTTTGTCTTTGACCAATTCAACCAATTTAAACCAATCAAACTTTTCTAACCGTCTTTTCCAACCGTCTTTACTAACTGCCTTTAATAACTTCCTTTTTCTTCAATTTCTTTGACTTTTTTTTAACATTCCCTCTTTTATCTATTTTGAAAGGAACAACTTTTTCAAGAATATCTTCAGACCTACCATAATCAACCGTTATTACAGCACGATATTTACCTTTAGGAAAAAGGGGCCTTCCTTTTAAATCTCCTACATAACCGGATACTCTTCCCGGATAAACCGGCCAACCGTATGGAAAATCTATAGAAGTAATTTGCTTTTTCTTTTTCTTAATAATAGCTTTTATTTTAGGACGAAGATGCACATTTCCTTTATTTTTTAATCCCAACCCTATATAGAAGTAACGATTACCTTTTTTATCCTCCCTATTACCAACATCTACTGATTCAATCTCTCCTTCAACAATTTCCGTCCCTTCAATTATCACATAAAGCGAAACACTAAAAACAACATTAATCATCGCACCTTTAGGTGCCTGAGGATGAAAAGCAATCATACCTACTAATTCACCTATTACTTCCTGAGGAAGCGTAACTTTATATTTTATTTCCTTTTTTTCATGCGCTTTAAGCTCAAACTCCTGAGGTAATATTTCCAGCCAGGAATCTATGTTTATATTTGTATTTTCTTTCAACTTAAACCAGTCTCGCGGGTTTATTTTCACATAAGTCTTTTCGTTTGAAAGATTAGTAACAAAATAACTACCTTCCGCCATTCCGCCCGGTGATACAGTAATTTCCTGCCGTACAGGCATAACACTTATTTTTGCATATACACCCGGGGTAAGAAAAAATAAAATCGCTAAAAACAAACCGGTAAATAACTTTTTATTAATCATAAAAACCATTTCCCTTTTACTTTTTTTACTGATGATACTGTTCTAAAATAAATTTATTCGTTTTATAAGTCTGTATTGTCGCTTGTTCAAATTTTGCTGCTAGATAAACCATTACTGTCCCCACCGGTGTATAACGCTCTCCAACATCTTCACCCCACTTTGCACCTTCCAAATTCCATACAGTAATCCAATCATCTCCATTATTAAATCCAGCAGAACTCTTATCCCCCAAGAAAAACCATGAATAATTAGTGAATCCAGAATGATCCTCCCTTTCCACCGGAGTAAGCGGTCCTCCATCAACATGCTCGTCTTCTGTATGCCAACACATCGGTAAAACTTCCGTAGTCGCCGTCACTCCTACTAATCCGGCAGGGCTACTATACCCTGTATATTCCGGGTTGGCTCCCTCCCCTTGATTATCAGTGTAAATTTGAATACCCCAGTTTAAATAACCTACAGCATGTTCAATTTCTAAATACTGATCTGCCACTGTCCATACTAAACTTAATGGAAAATCTACATCTATCCCACTCCAGGTAATTGTATCAGTCACTTCATTATCTGCAATATTTCTAATGGCCACATCTAAAATAGCCGGCATATTATCTGAATATACTTCAAATTCATATAAAGAGTAACCGTAAGAGGGATCATCCACTCCTCTTTTTGTTCCATTCATTTTCACATAACGGGCAGATTGATTAGAAAATTCAATAATATCAATCCCTCCATCTCCTCCTGTAATGAAGCTAGCTGTACTCCAGTTAATATCATCTATAGAAAGTTCAATAGTATAATCTCCCCCATAAGCTGCTTCCCATTTTAACACAACGGCATTGATAATTTGTTCCGAACCTAAATCCACTTTTATCCATTCAGAATCATTATTTACCTCTGAGCCCCATCGGGTTGACATATCACCATCTACTGCATTACTCGCCATTACATCACTACCCTGTATAGAAGACGCTTCTGCCTGTGCCTGTTCTCCAAAAGCAAGATTAGTGGCAGGAAAGATATTATGTACCTCAAATTCCCACAAAGAATAACCCCATATTGTCGACCTTTTTCTTCCATTCATTTTTACATAGCGGGCAGTCCGCTCACCAACATAAATATTATCATTTCCTCCATTTGCTGTAGTAGTATCGCAAACTACCGTCCATGGCCCAAATTCATTATCAGAAATTTCAATTGTATAACTTTTACCATAAGCCGTTTCCCATCTTAACATAACTGTGTTGAAAGTTTTAGACTCACCTAAATCTACCTTTATCCATTCATCGTCAGAGTGGTCTGACTCCCATCTCTTTAACATCCTTCCGTCCGTAGCAAAATTAGGATCTTGTATCCAATCAGGAGAAGCAGTACAACCCTTTCCCAAAGCAAGATTTCTCGCTTCTATTATACCAACCATGAAAGGAATAATTAAAAATCCTATTAAAATAATACCTATTTTTTTAACCATTTATTTTCTTTCAACTCTTTTCTTTTTACTATTTTACTTCTTTAATTTTCAAGCAATGTAGGGGATGACTTAT
>JAGLYT010000110.1 GCA_023132075.1 bacterium | reverse complement strand
TTCATCATTAACATAAACTTTTTTATCTTTAATTTCTATTTTATCTCCCGGCAAACCAATACATCTTTTTATAAAATCTTTTTTAGGCTCTGTAGGAGATTTAAAAACAATGATGTCTCCTCTTTTAGGTTTCTTTATTTTCCAGATTATCTTTTCGGTAAAAGGAATGTGTGTCCCGTAAATAAATTTAGTAACAAAAAGATGATCTCCTTCTATAAGCGTATTCCGCATAGAACCGGAGGGAATCTCAAACGCCTGAATAATAAAAGTCATAATAAAAAAAGATAAAATAAGAGCTACAATTCCTGTATCTACCCATTCTAATCCTTCCTTCACAACTTTAGTTATTATTCTACCTTTAAATTTATTTCTTATCCATCTTAGAACCAAACTGGCCAAGATCAAACAAATAGCTATACAAAAAACCTTTTGTTGCATTTTTATTCCTCTCCTTTAGATTTAATCCTTAGACCGTATTGTCGATAAGAAAAAATTTCAAATTATAAATTGTTTCCCTTAATCATTTATTTTAAGTACACTTATAAAAGCTTCCTGTGGAATTTCCACCCTTCCTAACTTTTTCATCTTTTTTTTCCCTTCTTTTTGTTTTTCCAACAGTTTTCGTTTGCGGGAAATATCTCCCCCATAACACTTTGCTATTACATCTTTACGCAATGCTCTCACTGTTGCTCTGTTTACTATCCTATTATTTATTTGAGCCTGAATAGGAACTTCAAATTGTTGCCGCGGAATAATTTTACGAAGTTTCTCTACCATTTTTTTCCCTCTAAACAAAGCTTTATCCTTATGAACAACAAAAGATAACGCATCCACTGCTTCCTGATTAATAAGAATATCCAACCGCACTAAATTCGATTTACGAAATCCTATGTGTTCATAATCAAAAGAAGCATATCCTTTACTCACCGATTTCATTTTATCATAAAAATCAATAACAATTTCAGCCAAAGGCAATTCATAAATCAAAATCACCTGTTGAGAAGTTATATATTGCATATCAAGAAAAAGACCCCTATAATCCTGAACTAACCCCATTATGGACCCTACAAATTGTACGGGTAAAACAATCGTACCTTTGATATAAGGTTCCATCATATCTTTAATTTGGTTAAGGGGAGGAAACAAGGCAGGATTATCTATCTCATAAACTTCCCCGGCAACAAGAATAATGCGATAAATAACATTCGGAGCCGTAATTACTAAATTTAAATCATATTCTCTCTCCAGTCTTTCTCTTATAATATCCATATGTAACAAACCTAAAAAACCACATCGAAACCCAAATCCCAGAGCAGAAGAAGTCTCGGGACTAAACGAAAAAGAAGAATCACACAGATTTAATTTTTCTAACGCCTGTCTTAAAAGGTCATAATCAACGGGATTTATCGGATATAATCCGCAAAAAACAAAAGGATGTATTTCTCTATACCCGGGATGTGGCTGAGTAGCAGGATTAATATAATCAGTAATAGTATCTCCTACTTTTACTTTATGCACATCTTTTATTCCTGCCATCAAATAACCGACTTCTCCACTGGAAAGTTCTGAAGAAGGTAAAAGATTTAAATGAAACATCCCTACCTGCAAGACTTCAAAAACAGACCCGGAAAGCATCATTTTAATTTTCATGTTCGGTTTAATTACCCCATCCAATACTCTTATGTAAATTACTACCCCCTGATAAGGATCAAACACAGAATCAAAAATTAATGCCCGTAAAGGTTTTTTTCTGTCTCCCTGGGGAGGAGGTATCTTTTTTACAACATTTTCCAATACTTCTTTAGTTCCTATCCCTTCTTTAGCACTGGTTAAAACAGGCTCGTTTTCTAATCCCAAGATATTTACAATCTGTTTTTTTACACTTTCCACATCAGCATGAGGTAAATCAATTTTATTTATTACAGGAAGAATCAACAAGTTATTCTGCCTCGCCAAATGTACATTAGCAATAGTTTGTGCTTCGATTCCTTGCGAAGCATCTATTAACAAAAGAACCCCTTCACATGCAGCCATACTGCGAGAAACTTCATAAGTAAAATCTACGTGTCCCGGAGTATCAATTAAATTTAAAATGTATTCGCATTTATCATCTGCATAATACTTCAATCTAATAGCCTTCGCTTTAATAGTAATACCCCTTTCTCTTTCCAATTCCATTTCATCTAAAACCTGTTCTTTCATACGACGGGGATTTATGGTCTTAGTAAATTCCAAAATTCTATCGGCTAAAGTAGATTTCCCATGATCAATATGGGCAATAATAGAAAAATTCCTTATATTCGATAAGTCCGTTGCCAATTTCAATTTCTCCTTTTAATTTTTCAAAAAACTATAAATAAATCAAGTACCCCGCAGCAAGCTGCGGGGAATTAAACCCGAGACCCTTCGACTCCCTGCAAGGGAATTTATGCTGAACAAAGCAAAGTGCTCAGGGCCAATTCGACTACAGGGTTTTTACCAGCATAGCTGAAAAAACTCTAAGTCTCGTTGAATTAAAAATAAAACATTTTTTAATACATTTTTTTACGACAAATCAAATAAATTATAAATTTTTCTTCAAAAAATTAATTAAAGGCGTAACAGAAGGATCTACTTCTCTTCTTTCAGCCAAATACATGCTTACAAAGTCACCAACTAAAATCAAAGAGAATAAACGGGCAAGTAATGTATTTCCCTGTGCCCGAATTTCATTAAATTTAATTCCTCTTCGTTCAATAATAATTTTAAAAATTTCTATCCATTTTCTTAAATCTTCGTTTTCCCGGGTATCCCTTAAAAGAATTAAATGAACTTTTTCCAATAATTCCTTTTTTTGTCCCCAGGCTTCTATTTCATTATGATTAAGTTCGGGAAATAAATTAGCCAGAACAAACGCCTTAGCATTTTCGTTAAACTGATTTTTCCAACGATTAATACAAACATTTAAACAACTTGCACCATAAATTATAGGGATCTTATTTCCAATAGAACAGGCAATCTTTCTGGCCAAATTATCCTCCCCTAAAATTTCAGGGGTTATATCCGAAACAATTTTTTCTAACACACTTATTACTTCCTCCTGCTGTCCTTCTCTTTCATCTATTAACCGCAATTTTTCCAACCCTTTTAACAAGGGGAAAAAAAGAAAACCCAAGCTGGTCCGGGGAGGAAAACCCTTCGGCACTTTAATACAAGAGACACTGTCTTTTAAACATTGTTCTTCTAATTTTCCACCAGAAGTAATAGCAAATATCCAGGCATTCCTTTTCCGTGCATCATAATAATTATTCAAGGTTTCCTGAGTATTCCCCGAATAGCTTGTTATAAAAACCAAGCTCTTCCTGTCTATCCAGGAAGGAAGTTTATCCCCATGGTTAACAAAAAAAGGAATTGTCATTTCTTTACTTAAATAATCATTTAATAAATCCCCTCCGATTCCCGATCCCCCTATCCCGCAAGCAACAACATTATGGATTTCTCTCTGTACTTTATTTTCCTCTCTAAAAACCCTCCCATCCAATCCCCCACAAACGACAACAAGAGAATCTTGTCCCCCTTTCTCAATAAAACCATCCCAAAAAGTATCGGCTATTTCTATTGAATCCTTACACTGCTCAGGAAATTTTATCAAATAATCAAACATGTTAGAATAAATCATATTTTTATACCTCTTTTTTTCTTAAAACTTTTTTTATCTGGCAATTATCCGATAAACCCATAATTTCATCAGCCAATTGTTTTGTTTCTTTTATTTTTATTGATCTAATAACTCTCTTTATTTTTGGAATACTAACCGCACTCATACTAAACTCTCTTAATCCCAAACCTAAAAGTATCGTCGTTACAGATGGATCAGCAGCCATTTCTCCACACATTGCCACCCATTTACCAGCCTTCTCTCCTGCCTGAACAATTCTTTTTAAAAGGCGTAAAATCGATAAATGCAAAGGGTTATACAAATTAGTCACATTTTCATTTACTCTATCTACGGCTAACGAATATTGGATTAAATCATTGGTTCCAATACTTAAAAAATCAGATTCTTGAACTAAAACATCTACTACCAAAGCGGCAGAAGGAACCTCTATCATCACCCCAACCTCTATCTCATTATCAAAATCAATTCTTTTTCCCCTTAAATCTTTTTTTACTTCTTCCAAAATCATATTTGCCTGACGTAATTCTTCAATTCCTGAAATCATCGGATACATAATCTTCAACTTACCCTCTGTACTTGCCCGTAAAATCGCACGTAATTGAGTTTTAAAAATATCCGGATATTTTAAACACAACCGGATAGCTCTTAAACCTAAAAAGGGATTTCTTTCCGGAGCAAGCTTAAATTGTTGTGTTACTTTATCCCCGCCTAAATCCAGGGTTCTGATTGTTACCGAATAAGGCAACATGTTTTTTGCCACTACTTTATAGCTTTCATATTGTTCTTCCTCGGTAGGAAAATCTTTTCTATTCATATACAAGTATTCGGTACGATATAGTCCAATACCATTGGCTCCATGAAATAAAACAGATTTTATTTCTTCGGGGACTTCAATATTAGCAACTAAATTGATTTCCTGTCCATCTAAAGTAATTGCCGGCAAATCTTTTAGTTTTTCTAAATCTTTTTCTTCTGCAATAAATATCTGCTGTTTTCTATAATAATTTTCTATAGTAACAGGATCCGGATTAAGAATAACTATTCCTTGATCTCCATCAATAATAATCATGTCTCCATTTTTAATTTTTTTTGTAATATCCTTTAAGCCTACTACCGCCGGAATTTCCAATGAATGAGCCATAATGGCTACATGGGAAGTTTTTCCGCCAATATCAGTGGCAAATCCAATTACTTTTTCTTCTCTCATGGCAATAGTATCCGAGGGGGTTAAATTATGCGCTACTACTATTACCTGAGATTCTAATTGCGATAAAACTTTTTTTTCCCGCCCCAGGAGATGTCTTAATACTTTGCGCCCCACATTATAAATATCCTGCCCTCTCTCTTTAAAATATTCATCATCAATTTCTTTGAAAAAAAGAAGCACCTTTTCCATCACCTGCTGCAATGCATATTCTGCAGAAACTTTATTCTTTGCAATCATCTCAATTGTATCTTGTCGCAACATAGTATCATCAAGAATTAAAAGATAGGCATCAAACAAACGCGCATGTTTTTTGCCCAATCGCTGTAAAGCCTTTTTTTTCGTTTGAATCATTTCCTGCTTAGTTTTATTTAATGCACTTCTGAAGCGGGAAATTTCAAATTTCTCATCAATAATTTCTCTTTTTTGAACAATAAAATCATCCTCTTCTAAAAGAAATACGCATCCAATAGCAATACCTGAAGAGGCAGCAATCCCTTTATGCATAGTTCATCTCCTTTTCTCCGGAAAATAATATAATTATTCTTCACCAAATTTACTATCGATTAAATTACCCAACAGCTCTAAAGTTTTCTGTTCATCTTTTCCATCGGCAACAATCAAGATTTTACTCCCAAATTCCGCAGCCAGCATCATTAAGCCCATAATACTTTTACCATTTACCTGCTGTTCTTTTCTATCTTCACGGCTTACCCCTATTTTAGATTCAAATTTATTGGCTAATTGAACAAAAGAAGCTGCAGAACGTGCATGCAACCCCAGTTTATTTTTTATCTTAAATATCTTTTTCACCATTTTACCTTCTATTTTTTATTCAAATTAAATTAAAATACGAAATCAAAATGGACCCAAATATTAGACCATAAAATAATTTAGTTTGTGACCATTC
>JAGLYT010000011.1 GCA_023132075.1 bacterium | reverse complement strand
CAATTACAAGATAAAATAGATGAAATAGGTGTGGGTCAAAAGGTAGATGTAATGGGCAGATATTATGCTATGGATAGGGATAACCGATGGGAGCGGGTACAGGTAGCTTATGATGCTTTGGTTGATGGCAAAGCAGATGAATATGTGGAAGTAAGCAAAAAGGAATCTGTGTCACCTTTAACTGCATTTGCAGGAACAGCTGTGTCATTATTATTTGGAATGGTTTTGTTTGTTTTAGGTAGTTCATTTACCGGACTTATTGAGGTAGCCAGTGCCCAGCCGGATATAACAACTAATATCGCTGCTGTAGGATTATCCGGGTTGGGAATTAATTTGTTGCCGGTTATTCTTTTAGGACTATTGGCAGGTATATTGATGTTAAAAGCATATATATTATCTAATAAGAAAATAAAAGATGAAATATTAAATATGCTTGATAAAGCCGAAAATGAAGGATTGATAGATTCTAAGGAAAAAGAAAATTTGATAAAGGAAATACATTTTTTATCTATACCTTTAACTGAATTTCAGAAGAATTTGAAAATATTTTTACTTTATAGAGAAAAAATAAATGAAAAAGGCGGAGAAAAATTGTTTGCCTCCTGGAAGAATACCTGGCCGCTTGATGTTAAATGTGAAGATTTTGGAGAGGGATTTAAATGGCTTTGTATTGGTGCAAAACCACAGATTAGAGAAAGACAACGAAAAATGAGTGTGGGTGATGGATATTATTATTATGAGGGGATACTTAAAGAAGGAAGGTTGTTTGCCTATGGGGGAACGTATCTTGATGTAAACAATGCGTGGTTAACCTTTAGAATTTTAGATGATTCTATCAATGAGTCAAGAGCTAAAAGTTTTTCTGAATATATATTTAATAAACGTTTAGAATTTTTAGGAAAAAGATTTCCACAAATTAAAGAATTTAGAATTTGGCAGGACCAGATAATTAATTTTGTTGAAAAGAAAGCAACATGGGAAGATACACTCGTTTGTTACATTAAAAAAATCGGTTTTAAACCTTTGGGAAATTATGCTAAAGATATTTATGCTAAAATCTTAAACGGAGGAACAATAGGAAAAGAAGATGTTCGACTTATTTTTCCAGGAAGAGCAGATTATTTATATAAAAAGAATAAAATAGAGGAGGGTTCCTGGAATAATTTATTTTTGCTGCCTATTCTTTTAGCTACGATGATATTTATTTATTCCTTAGCATTATTAGTAGGAGGGGATGGGTTAATAGTTGGTTCTGCCGCTATTTTAGGCAGTATAGCTCTATTCCGTAGCCGTGTTAAGAATCTCCATTTTTTAAATAGGCTTAAGGGAGTAAGTCCTCTAATGGCTGCTATGCTTATATCAATGGCAGCCTTATTATTACCCGAAAAGGAAAGTATTGAATTGGAAGAAGCGGAAAAAGAATTTTTAGCTGAGCTGATTGAATTTTTAGATAAGAATGAAAGAGACGATTTTAATATTTCGGAAATAAAGGAACTTTTTGAAGGAGAAAAAAATCCCAAGGAAGTGAAAAAACATTTAAATTCTTTGGAGAAAAAAGGAATTATAGAAAAAATTTATGAGGAAGGCAAAGCAAAAAGAGGACTTAGAAAATTATCTATTTCAAAACAAACAATAAAAAAGGATATTTTACAAATTTCTTCCAGGACAGAAGAAATAGAAATAAAATTTATAGAACATATAGTAGAAGAAAGAATCAAGCAAATTAAAGAAGGGAAGTTAAAAGAGATTGCGGAAGAAACAATAAAGAGTAAAGACATTTTGGATTTAATTACTGAAATGGTTATCAATAAGAGAGATGATGTTTCAGAAATAATAAAAAATGATGCTATTAAGGATTTTGTTAAAAAGTTTGATGAAGATAAACTGAATAGTTTTTTTGAATTAGTATTGGGTGATGTAATAAAGGAATCGGAAGTAGTTGCTAAGTTATTTAAAGATTATAAAGAAGGTGAAAAAACGGGTATAGAGAACATAGGTTTAATAAAAGAAGAAATTAGAATAGGAGGTATGGCCGGTTTAACAAAAAATGAATCCTTAATGAAATTTTTAGGATGTATGTTAAATGAAATAAGTGACATGGATTCTTATCAATTAAAAGCGTTCGCAATTATAATTAAATCTATGGCAAAGGATAAACTAAAGAGGGTAAGAGGAGAATGGTTAATTATAACTAAGTTAAAAAAGTTACCCTGGAAAATAAAAGTGATTGATGAAATAAAAGAAAAAGTAAGAGAAAGAGAAGAGATGGTTAATTTACCGGAAGAAATAAAAGAAAAATTATTATCGAAAGAATTGATTTTAAAGTTTATGAATAAAGGATTATATGAAGTATACAAAAAAGGTAAAATAAGTTCTCATAAAGCAGATATTTTAACTAAGAATATGGCAGTAATAGCAGGGGATTATTTAAGCGAAAAAGAATATTCCGAATTAACTAAGATTTGTCCCGATAATATGTGGGCATTTGCTTTTATAGATTCGATTACAGAATCGACAAAAAAAGGAGATATTAGTAAAGGAGTAACAGAAGAACCGGTTACGGTTGAAGTAACAAAAGAAGAAAGACTAAATCCGGAAGAGGATAAACCTTATTTGATGAAAGCAATTAAAAGAATAGAAAATATTGAATTAGGTCCAAAACAGATTGAAATAATAACTGATTTAGTTTTTGAGCATAATTTTGATTTGGATGAGATAATCAGAGATAATCGAATAAAAAAGGTTATAAGTGCTATTATTGCTAGAAGAAAAGGGAAGAAAAAAACGCCGGATAAAGAAAACAAACTAAAACTAAAAGAAAATTTAACAGAAAAAATAGAAGAGATTATTAATCGATCAATTAAAGAGGCTAAAACTATAAAGAAGAAAGCAATTAGCGAAAGCTTAGAACCAATAGTTAAATCGGTTGAAGTTATTAAGCTGGGTGATGAGGAAGTTATTAAAGGGAACGAAATAGATATTTTAATAAAAAATCCTTTTAGTTATAAAGACCAAGAATATTTAATGAGAGCAATCAATAAAGTTTGCAGTTTGCAGGCAAACCCTGATATTTATAGAAGATTGAATAGTATGGGTATGGAATTGAAGGATAGAATTATCCAGTTAATTATTGATATCAAAAAACCGGGAGATTTTGAGAAGGTTTTAAATGATAATGAAGTTAAGAGTATTATAAGTCCCGGAATTAATGAAAAGGATTTGGAAGAAGTTATTAGAGCAATAATCAGAGAAGCTCAAAAAATCAAAAATTTAAACAAAAAAGAAACCATCGAAACAACTCCTGTGACTGGAAAAGTTATCAAGGAAGAAGTTTATAATTTTAATTTAACAACAGAGGATATAGAAGAAATAATAAGATTGCTTAGAGAAGAAGAAGATATAAACAAGTTACCAATGCATTTGAAAAACAGGGCTTTATCAGAAGATTTAATAAAGGTTTTATTAGATGTAGGGCTATCTAAAATAGCGGATGTGACTTCGAAAAAGAAACCTGAATTAGCGAAAAAAATAAAAAAAGAAATATCAAAAATAGGTCTTACTAATAACAGATTAGAATGGGCATATATAAGAGCGGCAGGAAGAGTAGCAGAGAAGAAAAAAGAACAAACTGGTGTTAAAGTGATGCCGGATGCGGAGAAAAGTATTTCTAAAGGTGGGAATAACTTTAAACATAGAAGATATTTAAGACAAGCCATTATGGATATAGGTGAAAAATATTATAAAGATATTTTTACTCAGTTTAATCTTGTTGGAATAAACGAAATTATTAGTTTAATTATAAATAATCAAAATAATATAGATGAAATTTTAGATGTAAAAATTATGAAAAAAGTTATCGAAAGAAGCGGAGGGGATATAAATAGGGCAAGGAAATTTATTCAAGACGTAATTAATGAAGCGCAAATGATTGAAAATATACCGGTAGTTGATAAAGATTTAGCAGCACAAATTGAAAAGATTCAATTCAAAATGAAAAACGGTAAATCAGATGTAACAGAAGAAGAGGGAACAGAAGTTGAGGTGCCGGCTAAACCTGTATTTGAAATAACAGAAGAATTGATTCAAAGAATAGCTTTAAATTTTTATCAGCAAGGGCTTGTTTTTCCCATAGGTGTTTTAGTTATTTATACAGTTATAGAGATGGATACTTTTATCGAAAAAATAGCGCTTAAAATTTTTGATAAAGAAAAGGCGGAGCTAAAGTCTAAAGGAATAGAAGATAAGGATTTAGATGCGGTTAAAAAGAAAGCAGTTGAAGAATTCAGGAGAGGGCTTGAGGAACAGTTAATTGGTTTGCAAAAAGAACTACTTATGGATAGGATTAGAAAATGTTATGGATATAAAGAGTTTGCTGTAAAAATACTTGCTCAATCCGGTGAATTAGAAAAGTCAATTTCAGAACAATATCTGGAAGAAATTTATGAAGAATCTGAAGAGTTTAAAAATGAAATGGATAAAGAGCTAGAACTTAATGAAGCAGTTATAGCTGTTATTCAAGATGCAAAAGGAATTAAAAATTATGCGTTGATTATTTTAAAAGATGAGGCTCAATTAGATATGGATATGGATGAGCTTAATGAACGGCTTAATATAATTTATGAAAGACATCCTAATTTAAAAAAAGAAATGGATAGTTACTCTGAAATTGTATATACAGTAAAAAATAATATGGAAAAATATGCAGGGTTTAGAGAATCGGCTGTTTGTGATATTAATGGAATAAATGTAGAAGGAATGACTGAAAAACAAATAAGGGAATTGTGGAAAACAGATGATTTTAAGAAAAAAATGAAAAAATTTAATGATGTGTGGGCAGTTATAGAAAAATTTGAACCGGATTTTGTTAAAGAAATAAATAAAGAAAAAGAGGAAGTTACGAATTTCTTTATTACAATGAGAAAAATGGCTGGATATATAGATTTGGTATCTAAATTATTGAGAAAAAGTGAAGAAGAGATAAGAGTAATGAAAGAAGAATTGGAAGCAATATATACATTTTTTGTTATAGTTATGAATGAAGAAAAAGAAGGTATTAAAAGATTAAAGGCAGCACTAGCAGAATGCGCTTATATGGAAAAAGCCGCTATTGGAAAAGTTTTAGAAGAATATAAAGAACAACCGGAACTTAAAATGAAGAAAGATAGATTGGAAGAAATGTTTTCTGCCCTTATGTTGACCGGAGAAGAAATAGAATTTCAAAATAAAATGAAAGAAGAAAAAGACAAATACTATCAAGTAAGAGAAGCAATGGAATCAGCACGCTATCACGAGGATAAAGCAGAGCAGATTGTAAAAAATATGGATTCGCAGGAATTCAGGAAAAAATTAGCCAACCTGCTTGAATTTGATGAGGTATTTAAAGCCGAAAGAATTCAAGTTCCAAATCTTGACAAAATGATAAAAGATATTTTTGAAGATTGCTGTTTTGATACAGCAATTATGATCAGGGAAGATAATATACCGGAACAAATTTTCGAGGTTATTTCAAATATAGACGATCCTTCAGGTAAATTAGGTAAAAAAGTAAGAAGAGAAGATGTTATTAATATCTTAGATAAAATTATAAAAGCAGATAATGAATATAAGGAAAAGGTGAAAAAAGAACAGGAAAAATATGCAGATATCAAAATCGCAGTTAACAAGAACTATGGAGATTTAGAAGCAGCAGCTAAAAGTATAAATAAAACTGTAGATGAAGTAAGAAAATATCATACTGAACTGTATAATAAGGATGAATATTACAGGGCAGAAATTGATAGTTTAATGGATAGTGAAAAAGCCAAACAAAAAAAGATAGAAGATATGAAAAATAATAAAGAAATAATTGAAAAACTTTTTGGGCCGATTATTAAAATAGAAAATGTCTCATACAATGTGATAGCCGGGTTAGCCTTAGGGTATACCGAAAAAGAAATAATCGAATTAAAAATGGCTGCCCAGGATGAATTCAATAAAACCAGGGAATATCTCAAACCTATTTCGACCGATAATTTAGGAATGGTTCTTAAGAGTGTGGTAAAGATAAAAGATTTGGAAGAAATAAATAAGCTCCTTAAAGACCTTAAAAAAGATGATTTAGATAAATTACATATATTACTTTACTGTTATATGGTACCTAAAGCGGATAGGACACTTATGGCTAAACGTTTAGATATACAAGTAAATGATATACTTTCAAGTGCGAGGGATAAAGGAATAATTAAAAAGAAAATAGCGCAAATAAATCTTACAGGAAAGACAAAGAAAATAATAGAAGATTTCATAGAAGGTGATGTTGCATCTTTATTTAAAGCAATAGTAAACTGGGGAGAATCTGAAGAGATATCGGGTGAAAGTGAAGTAATAAGACAGATGCGTAAAGGAGAAGGAACAAGAAAGATTTCGAATTTATCCGAAAAGAGTAAGACTAATCTTAGGACTATAAAAAATAAATTGATGAAGGTTGGTTTTTCTTACGATGTAATGGATGAATTTATCTATGCTATGGCCGGTACATCTGTGGAAGATATTAATTCTGAAGAAATTGAAAAGATAACCAGCTATTTATCCGGGGAAAGAAAAAAGTTGTATGCTTATATATACAAAAATAAAGAACATAAAGATAAGAAAAAATACACTAAAGCTTATAAGGAAGCACTACTTATAATGTTTGAGCGTGCATTGATTCAACTTAGTGCCGAAGAAATAATTAATATGGTAAAAAAAGAAGGAATGATAAATATTGGGAAATTAGTATTGGATAGATACAAGTTGAGTGATATTAGTGAGGAGGCCGTAAAATTAGTAAAACAAATTGCTCAGTTATTAACAGAAAAAGGAGATGAATTAAAATATATTTCTTCAAACAATGCTTTGAAACCGGAAAACTACAAAAGAATAATGGATGAAATTATGAATGAAATAAAAAAACATGAAATTCCTGAAGATTTTATTGTTAAGATTGCTTCTGCCTGGGTGAATAGTAAATCCTTTCAGGACATTGTCATCAAAATGAATAAAACCGGAAATAGTGATGAGCTAATAGAAATTACAGACGAAATGTATGGCTTTTTTTGCTGGATGGATTATAATTTTAAAATATTAGAGATAGGAAAAAAAGGTTTTATTAAAGCTTTCCAACGAGTAATTTTAGATGGGGAAGAAATTGAAAATTTAAAAGATACAGTAGATAAGGAAAAATTTTTCATAGAAATTGACTACGAAAAAATAGAGCAAATTAAAAAATTACCCATTACAGAGCAGATAGTGAAAGAAATCTATGCAGGAATAATAGATACAAATGAGAAATCAGAACAAGAGCAAGAAATCATGAATGAAATGCGTAATTATCTTGAGATAAATTTGGCAAATGAAAAGATGGGTTTTTCCGGGGAAATAGTAGATAAAATTGTTGATGCTATTTTGCAGGTTCCATCGATAAATGATATTATTAAATCGTGGTTAGATGCTTATGATGCTGGAAAACCGGTGCAACTGGAAGAAATCGAAAATATAATTTATTACTTTTTTAAAGCAAATAAAAAGCTAAAAAATACAGATTATGAGGGAGAAGAATTAGAAACATTGCAGAGTTTGTTAACTAAGTTGAGTGTTGAGTCAATAATCAAGGAAAGTGAAAAGTTAGAGAATGCCGGGTATAAAGGAGAGAGGTTGGATATATTACGGACTTTGTTAATTAAATTTAATAGTGATGAGATAATTGAAAAGTTAAAGGCGGGAGATATAACGGTTTTCTTGCCTGAATTGTATGCGATGAATAATGATGTTATTCGAAAACATGCTGAAGAATCTCTTGTTTTGTTAGAACAAATTGCTCTAATATTGGAAAAAGAAAAGGGAAAGAATAGGGAGACATTATTAAAAGAGATTGGTAAGCAAAAGGAAGTATTTGACGTAATTGAAGGAGGACTAATAGAACAATTTAACTATTCCAGGGGAATTGCATCAAAGATCGCTTATGCCTGGATACGAAGTGAAAAATTCAATGAAGTTAGTCGTGATAAAGAATTAAGACAAAAAACGACAGACGCTTTATTTGGCTTTTTTGAGTGGATGAAGGATGTTTTTGATACGTTTGAAGTTAAAAATAAAGATTTTATTGATTGTTTCTGTAAGATGATCTTGGATGAAACAAAAACAACAAAAGAAGAAAAAGATAAAACAGCCCCAGATAAAGTATTAAATAAAATGATAAGTGCGATTTTAGCAGTGAGTTTTTTTGCTGTATTAATACCTTATATGGGAATAGGATTTATTGGTACAGCTTCTGCCCAGCCGGATGTAGTCGCTAATACCGCTGCTGCAGGATTATCGCTTTTGGGTATGAGTTTGCCGGGAGCTGTTATCGGAATATCATGTGTTGCATTAGTTATAGGAGTAGTGACCTTAGGGTTGCTCTTATCTAAGAAAAATATTTTTTTTACTCAACAAGAGATAAAAAGAATAATAGAAGAAGAGTATCTTTGGTTGTTAGACCAATTTACGATTTTAAGTCCAGATGAAAAAAGAGAGGGAGTGGCACTGGCTGTAAGTAGAACTACTGTAAATTTGTCTTGGTTAGATGCAATTTTATTTTATTCGAATCCCAAAATTATGTACAAAATAGCTGAAGGGGTGTTTAAAAAAAGTCCATTTTTTTCATTCTACATGTATATTTCAATTCTGCTTCTTGTTTGGTTGTTTGAAATACAAATAGTTACTCAAAATGTGTTTTTAAATGCATTCTTATTGATGAGTGTAATGTTCTATGCAAATGTGATGGCTATTCTTATTATAAATAAAGCAAATATGAATTCTATACTAAATAGAATGATATTTAATTTATACCTTTATTTTCTGGACATTAAAAATCCTGAACTTTTGTTAAGAACTATTGCAAATCATGAGGGTTTTCATTTTTTTACAGATGAGAAAAACGGTTTAATTGTTTACAGAAGAGGAGATTTTATAATTCCAAATGCAATGACTTACATTTTAGAATCAAACGGTAAACCTGCAGAAATGGTCGATGATTTTTTAAATATGGAAGATTTCTTAGAAAAGGAACAGAAGAATCGTGTTAGGAAAATTATTTTAGAAACGGAAGATATAGGAGATAGGAATAAAAAGATAAGGAGTATTTCCAATGAAATAGAGAAGGAATTAGATAAATTAAATGATCCTAAATTTACAGAAGATAATACTAAAGAGCATAGTTTTGCTATGGAATATGAAGCACTTAATTGGGCATTAGAATCAGCAAAGGTATTAGAAGAGACCGATAGTATACTTGGAGCAATGAAAACATTAAATTATCTGGCGATGGGGAAGGGATTTAAAAAAGCTAAAATATTAGCTATAAAGGAAACAAATGATATTTTATTAAAAGCAAAAGAATTATCGGAAGAAATGTCTCCAGAGAATAGAGATAAATATTTAGATTTAGTGAAAAATGGCTATATTTCCCTTGCAGAAAAATTAGTCGAAGAATACCCGGAAACAGAACTTCCTGATATTAAACAGGCGGGGCTAAAGGATAAGGGGCCAGAGTTTTTATCACCGGACGAGGACGCTGTAAGCACCCCTGGTATGGTTTTAGGTTTATTTGTCGGGATATATGCCATTGTCTTAGGTTCATTGTGGGGAATAGGGATTCCTTATGTATTTATGGGGTTAATAGGCGTTGTTTTGGGTTTATTGGTGTTAGGATGGATAGTAAAAGCGATAGGGGTAAGAGCCGGGCCGGTAATAGCAGATACGAGGATGAAATTGAGTTATTTTGTTAAAGGGGAGAGGAGATATTCCCGGATAATAGACTTACTTTATCAGAATTTAGATAAGGAAATTTTTCAATTTAAAACTGAACCGGGTAGTCCTTCGGTATTTCTTATGGTTGAGCATGGATATGCACAAAAATCGTTGTCTTTAGCTCAATTTAGAGGAGAAATAGACGGAATAGATGTTTTGCTCAATGCTGACCATCATGTTGATGCTCGGAGTTCAGTTAAACCAATTGAATATTTTTCCGAAGAAGATTTCTTGAACGACAAAACAGTGCCAACGGAAAATGGAGTATTTACTCAGATTGCTTATGCCTTTGGCCTTAAGAGATATATTTGGCTTTTAACCAAAAAAGCTCGCGAAGAATATAGATGGAATAATTATACTCCTACTCACGGTAAATTCAAGTTATATACCGCGGAAATTACAGACAGAGAAGGTTTTGATATGGTTTCTTCCGATGATTTACCTCTTGATGATTACCGTCATATAGCAAGGATGTTGCAACGGTCTGATGATAAAAGAGAAGTTATACCAGGGCCGATTGTAGATGCTCAGGCGGTTACTTTAGAAGAGATAGACAAAGTAGAGAAAATAGAGGGTAATGTTGCTGTTAGTGTTGATCTGGATTGGTTTGTGGAAGATACTAAAAAACAAGCTAAAGGTGTTGTAAAATGGTTATCTTCGGATAGTTTTAAAGATGCAAAAATAAAAGCCTATATAATAGCTATATCACCGCATTATAGCCAGAATGTAGATTTGCCCTTAGCCTTAAAAAGTCTCATTGAAAATTTAGTCCGGAAAAATCTTATTAAGCTGGTTAAAGAACAACCGGTTATTGTGCCGATAGAGCATATAAACGATGATGAACAGGTAAAAGTTTGGTCTTCTTTATTAAAATCAAAGGAAGCAAGTACATCATCCTTTGCTTCTTTGGGTATGTTGGCAGTAGTGTTAGGTATAGGAATTTTATCAACATTATTTTCTCCCTGGATTTTGGGAATTATAGGGTTTAGTATTGTTGCCGGGTATATAACTATTTATCGTAACCGGCTATTAAGTAGATTAAGCAAAAGAGTTTTTACTGGGGTTTCGCAAAATCCCTGGGTAGCATTTTTAATATTAATACCGGTTTTCCAACAAGAGATACAACGTCTCATGGAAGATGAGGAGGTGTTAAGTTCTTTTCCTCATAAGTCTCTTATAATGACTGCGGGAATTCCGGAAGAAAGTAATCCCGAAATAAAAATTGCTATAGAAGAAATAGGAAAGCTGGTAAAAAAACGTAAGGGAGATAAAAAAAGATTTTTAAGAGTAATTTATGGTACAAATCAGCAGGAAGGTTTGATTGATATAGAAAGGGAAAGAGTCGGATTAGCATTAGCGAGAATAGAGAAAGCAGAGATAGAGATTTTTTCTAAGCAAATACGGATAGTAAAAGAGATTAAATTTCTTGCGGGTGTAGACAAAATAAAGACAAAACAAGATCTTATTATAATAAGAGATACTATATATGGTAAACCATTGATAATAAAAAAAATTGCTAACTCTTTCCAGACACACAAAGAATCAGTAGGAAATATACTTAACCTTTTAGTTAATCCTACTGGTGCTCAGAAAAAAACATTATTAAAAGTATTTGAATTAAGCCAATCGGGAAAAAAAGTTGAAGTTGATTTGACCAGAATTAGGCAGCAATTAGATATTAAAGGAAGAAGAACTGTTTCTTTAGAGATTTTGCAGTATTTAGGATTGGTAAATTTCGATTCTACAGTGAATGAAAAGAATAAACCTATATTTCTTGAGTTTTATTCGAACATAGAAGAATGGTCTTCTGCTCCACAAAAGAGAGAAATTGAATTAAGGGTTGAATCCGGTGAAAGACGAAAGCAAGCAATAGATGCTTTGGTAAATACAATTAGAGTTGAAGGTTTGAATATATTAGAAATATCAGATGAAGAATTAGAACAACTTATAAGAAGTTTAAATGTGGGGAATTTTGAAGAAAGTGGAATCCACGGTCTTCGTAGTGCCCAGATAACTCCTCTAAAACGGTATCTCCAAGAGATTCGGAGAGAAGGGACATTGATACCAATGCTTGTAGAAAAATCCCAACTGAGAACACTTTCTTTACAAAGAATTGGAGACGGTCCGCTTTTTACAGCAAGAAAAGATGTTTTTATTGAAAAAGACTGGATAAAGGTATTTTGGGAAAAGATTGTTTATAATGCGGCTGCGGTAAAAATAAAAGGGATAGCTTATGTGCTTTATCGGGCAATGGGTCATGATAGAGAATCAAGAATTGGTTTACGCTGGAGTAAGGATGGTATTAATAAGGAAGAAGGGCGGTTAGATAAACCTATCTTTACAGCTGAGAGAGATTATGAAAGGCCAAGTCCTGAAGTTCTTGCTTTGCGACGGGAAGACCATATAAGAGATTTAGACAGAATTAGGGACTTAGTGGGTGTAGAAGATCCGAGAGTAATAATAATTGGTGATAGGATGTATATGACTTATACGGCTTATGGTGATAAACCGCAGTTAGCTTTTGCTTCAATTAGTGTAGAGGATTTTCTGGCTAAAAAATGGGATAAGTGGGAAAGACACGGTTTAATTTTTCCCGGGATGGTGAATAAAAATGCTGTTTTAATAGATTATGAAGGGGGATTACTTTTACTCCATCGTATGGATGAAAAGAATATATATTCAATGCGTTTTGATAATATTGATGGATTATTAAAATGGATAGAAAAAGCAAAAACAATGGAACAGGAAGCAGTGAAAAAATATGTAGAGGAAAATAGCAAGTTGATTTTACCCTCTAGATCGGTGGATGAAAAAATTGGTGCCGGAGCACAAATTATTAAAACGGAGTATGGTTGGCTTAATATTTTTCATGCGGTGGAAATGATTAACGGTAAGAGATGTTATACACTGCACGTAGCCTTGCATGATTTGAATAACCCGGAAGAAATTTTATATCGTTCGTCTAAACCTATTCTTAAACCAGAAAAAGAATGGGAAAAGAACGGATGGGTTGATAATGTTGTTTTTACCTGCGGAGCAGTTCCTAAATACAAGGATAGTGGAGAAATGCTCAATGGAGAGGATCAAATACTTGTTTATTATGCGGGAGCGGATGAAGCAATGGCTGTTGCTGAGGCAAGAATTAATGATTTAATTCCTCAAAGAGTAAGGGAAAGGATAATTAAATCAAGAGAAGATAAGGGAATTGTTCACTGGCAGGTGGCAAATGGCAAAGGTTCGGAAAGGATTACTTACTCCATTGTGGATTTTGAGGAGTTAACTCGTGATAGTATAAATGGCGATAAAATATTTAAACAAATTTTAAATATTAGCAGGTCAAAAGAATGGCTGCCAAATACTATTTTTGAAATTGAAAAACTATTTTATGATAAAAAGAATATTCGTATATTAGTTAAAAGCGGGAATAAAATATTGGGGTATTTAGTTGTAGAACCTGATGGCTATGTGCTTTGTATTGCGGTCCGGGAGGGATATCGGGATAAAGGTATTGGTTTAAATATGTTTTATGCCGGAGCGGAGAAAGTTGGGAAGAGAGGGGGGAAAACAATTTTATTAGAATATCCTGATATAAAACCAAACCCTGCTAAATTTTATGAAAGTTTGGCTGAAAAATTTAAAGTTATCAATAAAACAAAGTCTGGATTTTATCAAACCGGTGATCCGGCCATTCTTATTGAATATGATATAAGGGAAGATTTAAAAACACAAAAAGATAAAGAAAAACAAATTGAATTAATTCTTGGAAATTTATTGTTTGCATATTTAAAAGGAAATATAGAAGCTGTTGTAGAAGAATTTAATAAATATAAAAATGAACA
>JAGLYT010000109.1 GCA_023132075.1 bacterium | reverse complement strand
AGAGGGAATAGCTATTGGTGACGGCAGCATAATAAAAAAATACAGCCGTCTATAATATATGAAACAGAAAGGGGACTTTAGTGTATAAAATAAAATTTGGCACTGACGGATGGCGGGGAGTAATTGCCCGTGACTTTACTTTTGATAATGTAAGAATTATTTCTCAGGCTATTGCTGATTATATTAAGCAAAATTCACCGGGTAAATCATTTAATGTGGTTATTGGCTATGATATGAGATTTCTTTCGGAAAACTATGCGGAAATTGCAGCTCGGGTAATGGAAGGTAATGGGATATCAGTATTATTTAGCAGCCAGCCGATTACTACTCCCACAGTTTCTCATGCGGTAGTTAAGCGTAAAGCTAATGCCGGGATAATGGTTACTGCCAGTCATAATCCTCCTTTTTATAACGGCATAAAAGTTAAAGCAGCCTTTGGAGGTTCTATCTCAGCCGGTACTGGCAAACAAATCGAGAAATTTTTGTATAAGAATTCTCCCCGTGTTAAAGAAGGAAATAGTAAAATAACAAATTTTTATACGGATTATATAAAGGACTTGCAAAGTTACATTGATTTAAATTTGATGAAAAAATCGAGGTTAAAAATAGTTTTCGATTCTATGTATGGGTCGGGATGTTCTTATTTACAGGACGTTTTAAAATCAACGAATTGTAAAATAATTGCTATTCATAGTCAACGAAAGGCAATGTTCGGCGGATTAAATCCCGAGCCGATAGAGAAAAACCTGGAAGAATTAAAAAAGAAAGTAATTGAAGAAAAAGCCGACATCGGGATTGCTGTAGACGGAGATGGTGACCGGGTAGGTGTAGTGGATGATAAAGGTAAATATCTGTCTCCGCATCAGGTTTTTCCGTTAATTCTTTCATATTTAATTGAATCCAAACAATGGTCGGGAAAAGTGGTGCAGGCAATTTCTTTAGGATATTTAGGGGAAAGAATTGCCCGGCATTATCGTTTGCCTTTTCAGGAAGTTCACGTGGGATTTAAAAATGTTTGCGAATTAATGTTAAAAGAGAATATTCTTATGGGTGGGGAAGAAAGTGGAGGGTATGGGTATCAGGGATATCTTCCGGAACGCGACGGGGTTTTGTCCGGACTATGGATAGTAGAAATGTTAGCAAAAAGAAAAAATAAATTATCACAGATTCTTTCGGAAATGCAAAAAAGATTTGGCAAGTCGGTTTTCGAAAGAAAGGATGTACAGATAACAAAGATAAAAAAACTGCTTTCAAGTAAGCAGGGTGCCAAAAAAAATAAAACAGAGTTGGATAAAAATCTTTTTACTGATTTAATAACACAAAATATTCCCAATAAATTGATAAATACTCCGGTTAAAGAAGTTAAAACCTTTGATGGAGTAAAAATTATTTTAAAGGATGATGCCTGGTTGTTACTTCGTCCTTCAGGAACGGAACCGGTAGTGCGTTTATATTCGGAAGCAGAGTCAAAAAGAAAAGTAGATTTGCTTCTTGATGAAGGCAGAAAAATAATCAATAAAATTAGTAGTTAAAAAAGAGAAGAGGATTTTAATTATGAAAAAACAAATAAAAAAAGCAGTACTTGCATATTCGGGGGGATTGGATACTTCGGTAATTATTCACTGGCTTAAAGAAAATTACGGATGCAAAGTAATTGCTTATACGGTTGATGTAGGACAGGGCAAAAATTTAAAACCTTTAAAGAAAAAAGCACTAAATTCAGGAGTGGACAAAATAATTATTGAAGACTTGAGGAAGGAATTTGCTTATAATTATGTTTTGCCCGCTTTGCAGGCAAATGCCGTTTATGAAAATAAATATCTTTTAGCTACGGCTTTATCCCGTCCTTTGATTGCCGAAAAGCTTGTTTCTTTAGCGTTAAGGGAAAAAGCGGATACCATTGTGCACGGTTGTACGGGCAAAGGAAACGACCAGGTGCGTTTTGAAGTTACTATAGCGAAGTTGTCTCCGGGGTTAAAAGTGTTAGCTCCCCTGCGCGAATGGGAAATGAAATCTAGAGAAGATGAGATTGAATATGCAAAAAAGCATAAAATTCCATTGGAAATAAAGAAAAAAAACCCTTATAGTATTGACCGTAATTTATGGGGAGTAAGTATTGAATGCGGACAGTTGGAGGATCCGTGGGTGGAACCACCGGTAGATGCTTATCAAATGACAGTTGCCCCGGAAAAAGCACCCGGAAAGCCTTTATATATAGAAATTGATTTTCAGGCAGGTGTACCGGTAAAGATAAACGGGAAAGAACTTCCTTTGGTCCGATTAATTGAGAAACTAAATGTATTAGGCGGTAAACATGGTATAGGCAGGATTGATCTGGTAGAAAACAGATTAGTTGGGATAAAATCGAGGGAAATTTATGAATGTCCTGCGGCAACGATTCTTACTTTTGCCCACAGGGAGTTGGAAATGCTGGTTCTGGAGAGAGAGTTATTGCATTATAAAGAATTACTGTCCTGTCGTTATGGGGAGCTTATTTATTATGGATTGTGGCATTCGCCGTTGAGGGAGGCCATAGCTTCTTTTGTTAAAACAACCCAAAAAGAAATAACAGGGAAAGTGCGGATTAAGTTGTATAAAGGACTTTGTCAGGTTGTGGGTAGAAAGTCTCCTTATTCTTTGTATCATCATTCTTTAGCTACTTATACTAAGGAAGATATTTTTAATCACTCCTCGGCGGAAGGATTTATTGAGTTGTGGGGGTTGCCGTTGAAAGCAAAGGCAATGCTGGAAGCAGAAAAAAGAGTTGTAAAATTAAAGAAAAAATAGAATTCAAACGAAATAAATATTAAGGCGGGAGGAAAAAGTGAAACTCTGGAATGGAAGATTTAAAAAGGAAATGGATATGGATTGTTCTAAGTTCCTTACTTCTATTGCTTTTGATATTAGATTAGCTGAATACGACATTTTGGGAAGTATTGCCCATGTCAGGATGTTGGGTAAATGCGGAATAATTAAGAAAGAAGAGATGAAGAAAATTATTGCGGGCCTGGAAAAAATTCTGGGTGAAACTAAAAAGGGAAAATTGACTTTTACTTCCGAAGACGAAGATATTCATATGTTGATAGAGAGAAAACTCATAGAAAAAATAGGTCCTGTAGGAGGAAAGCTACACACTGCCCGTTCTCGTAATGACCAGGTGGTATTAGATGTGCGAATGTATTTACGGGATGAAATGGGGATAATATTAAATTTAATACTGAAATTTCAAAAAGTAATAGTAAAAATAGCACAAAAGAATATAGATGTAATTATGCCCGGGTTTACCCACTTACAACATGCTCAGCCCATACTTTTTTCTCACCACCTTTTAGCTTATTGGTGGATGTTAGAGAGGGATAAAGGGAGGTTGGGTGATTGTTTGAAGAGGGTAAATGTAATGCCTCTGGGAGCAGGGGCTTTAGCCGGAACATCTTTTCCCATAGACCGAAATTATGTGTCCCGATTATTAAAATTTCCGCAGATTTCGCAGAATAGTATTGATACGGTCGGAGACAGGGATTTTGTCATTGAATTTTTGTCCGATGCGGCTACATTAATGATGCATTTATCCAGAATTTCCGAAGAGATTATTTTGTGGAATTCTACCGAGTTTGCTTTTATAGAAATGGATGATGCTTTTTCTACCGGTTCTTCCATTATGCCTCAGAAAAAAAATCCGGATATAGCGGAATTAACCAGAGGAAAGACAGGAAAGATTTATGGGGCATTAATTGCTTTACTTACTCAAATGAAATCTCTTCCTTTAGCTTATAATAGAGATATGCAGGAAGATAAAGAGGAATTGTTTAAGACAATAGATACACTGAAAGATGTTTTGACTGTTTTCCCTAAAATGCTTTCTTCTATTTTGATAAACAAAAAAAGAATGTATACTGCTTGTCAGGAAGGATTTCTTAATGCTACCAATGTTGCCGAGTATTTAACCAATAAGGGAACTCCTTTTAGAGAAGCACACAGGATAACAGGGAAAATAGTGGCTTATTGTATTGAAAACAAAAAAAGATTGGAAGATCTTTCCGAAGAGGAATTCTATAAGTTTTCTCCGAAGTTTAAAAAAGATGTAAGGGAAGTTATTCGTTTGGAAAATTGTGTTAATTCAAGAAATTCTTTTGGGGGTACTGCTCTTTCTTGTGTGAAGAAACAAATTAAAAAAATAAAAGAATTGATGGTTAGTAAAAAAACACTCCATTTTTTCCTTTCTTTTTTTTTCATTTCTGTCTTTTTGGGAAAATTTCTTTATGCTGATGAATTTTCTGAAAGAAAGTTGACCCTTCCTCAAAGTGTAAAATTAGCTTTGTTAAATAGTCAAAGCCTGTTAAGTAGACAGCGGGATGTGTCTATAGCCAAAGGGAAAGTAAAAGAAGCAAAGTCTTTTATGTATCCGCAAATGGATCTTAATTGTAATATGTCCCGGTTGAAAACAGTATCACCTTTGTCTCTTCCACCGGAATTGGGAGGGATATGGCTTGAACCTAATGAAGAAGGAAATTTTTATGCGGTTCAATTGTCTCTGTATCAATATATTTACCAGGGGAGTTGGTTTAGGGGGGATACTAAAAAATTAGCGGACATTAATTTAAAAGGAGCAAATTCGTCGTATGAGCAGTTAAAGAATGAAATAGCATACGAAGTAAAAAAAGTATTTTCTCGGCTTCTTTTACTGCAGAAAAAAATTGAAATTTATGAAAAAGGTATTCAGGAATTTGAAGGAAAGTTTGCGCAAAAAAAATATAATTCCCCTTATTTAAAAATGAAACAGCAAAAATTTTTAACTGCGTTAAAATCAAATTTGAGAAAATGTGAAAATGATATTTCTCTAGCCCGGTTAAATTTTAATAATGTTTTGGGTATAGAGCTGAATACCAGTGTAAAGTTGATTGGCAAATTGGATTTTAAAACTTTAAAAGTAGATTTGAATAAATATATAGCATGGTCTTTTCAGTATAGACCGGAATTGCTTCAGACCCGTGCCCAGGAAGAAATGGATGCTTTGGCCGTAAGTCTTTCCAGGAGAGAAAGATATCCAACGATAGTAATGGGGGCTAATTATCAATATGGAGGTAGAGATTTACCTCTGGATGAGAAAAATTGGATTGCTTCTATAAATTTAAGAATTCCTATTTTTGATGCATGGGCTAGTTGGGCGAGATTAAAGCAAAAAAAGGCAAAATTGGAAAAAGCCAGATTCCAAAAAGCGGCGGTTGAAGATAAGGTTCGATGGGAAGTAAATAAAAGTTACCTGGAATTTATAGCAGCTCAAAAGCAGGTACTGGAAACTAAAATTGACTGGGAAGAAGCAAAAAATATTCGCATAAAAGCGGAAAAGGATAAAACTAATTATTTTGAATTAATGGAAATATATGATTTTTATATAAGGATGAAATTAGGGCATATTAAATCCATTTATAACTATATTGCCATCAGAGCTGATTTGGAAAAAGCAATAGGGATAGATGTCGTAGAAAAATAAGAAAATGAAAAGGTTTATTAAATTTATAACTTTACTGATAATTTTAGTTAATTTACAAAGCGGAAATATTTCAGCTTTAGATTTTAAAGAGGAAGAAGCTTTATTAAAAAGATATATCTGGAATGAAGTTAATGCCCTGGAAGATGATGTGAGGCCTAAAGTAGCACTGGTTTTGGGAGGAGGAGGAGCTAGAGGTTTAGCCCATATTGGTGTTCTAAAAGTATTTGAAGAAGAAGGGGTTCCCATAGATATAATTGTTGGAACGAGTGTAGGTGCGCTGATAGGGGCACTATATGCAACTGATAAAAAAATTGAAGACATAGAGAATATGAGTGAAGA
>JAGLYT010000108.1 GCA_023132075.1 bacterium | reverse complement strand
GCAGAGGCACATTATAATCTTGGGGCGGCTTATCATGAGAAAGGATTGTGGAATAAAGCGATAGGGGGATGTAAAGAGGCGATAAGGCTAAATCCGGATTATGCGGAGGCTCATTATGGTCTTGGGGTAGCTTATGGGGAGAAAGGGCTATATGATAAAGCAATAAAGGAATATAAAAAGGCGATAAGGATTGATACTAATGATGCTTTGGCACATTGTAACCTTGGGGTAGTTTATGGAAAGAAAGGGTTATATGATAAAGCGATAGAGGAGCATAAAGAGGCGATAAGGATTGATTCTGATAATGCAGTAGCACATTGTAATTTTGGGGCGGTTTATAGTGAGAAAGGGTTGTATGATAAAGCGATAGAGGAGTATAAAGAAGTGATAAGGATCAATCCTAATTCTGAGTATGCGCATTTTAGTCTTGGGTGGATCTATGGCAAGAGAGGGCTTGATGATAAAGCGATAAAAGCGTATAAAGAGGCGATTAAGATTGATCCTGATTATGCGGATGCACATAATAATCTCGGGGTGGTTTACGGGAAGAAAGGATTGTATGATGAAGAAATAAAGGAATATAAAGAAGCGATTAGGCTTAAACCCAATTATGCAGAAGCCCATTATAATCTTGGGGCGGTTTATAATGAGAAAGGTTTTTATGATCAAGCAATAGAAGAGTTTAAAGAAACGCTTAAAATTAACCCTGATTATGCGGAGGCACATTATAATCTTGGAGTAGGTTATGGGGATAAGGGTTTTCATGATGAGGCGATAGAGGAATTTAAAGAGGCGATAAGGATTAAACCAGATTATGTGAAGGTACATTATAATCTTGGGTTGGTTTATTATGAGAAAGGCTTATATGACCAAGCGATAGAAGAGTATAAAAAGGCTATAAGGATAAAACCTGATTATGCAGATGCACATTTAAATCTTGGAGTAGGTTATGGGGATAAGGGTTTTCATGATGAGGCGATAGAGGAATTTAAAGAGGCGATAAGGATTAATCCTGATGATGCGTTGGCACATTATAATCTTGGAATGGCTTATCTTAGTTTAGGCAGACGAGGAAAAGCACTTGATGAATACAAAATATTGAAGGAACTGGATAAAGAGAAAGCTAATGAACTACTTTTTAACTTAATTTATAAATAATCCAACAACCAAGGAGTTCCCCATGGTAAAACTAACCACAAAAATTTCCGGCAAAGAATACAAATTTGAAACCCCTGAAGCCCTGGTCAAACAACTAAAAGACGACTCGGCCAAGACATCAAAAGAATTAGAAGCCATAGAAACAACCTATAAAAAACTAAAAAAGAAAAAGAACACCCTGGAAGCCACTATAAGACAATTAACCACAAGTGAAAAACCAAAAGAAAAATAAAGAGGGTAATTTTTTACTTGACAAATACACCAAAAATAGTGTAATATTATATTAGGAGTGTAAATGTACGAATTATTTTTTTATGAAAACAGAAAAGGAGAAAGTCAGATAGATAGTTTTTTAGACAAGTTACAACCAAAGATACAGGCAAAGGTAGAAAAATGGTTAGAGAAACTTGAACAAGAAGGACCGAATTTACCAAGACCATTTGCTGATATTGTAAAAGGCAAAATTCGTGAGCTTCGTATACGATTTGGGTCAAATCACTATCGGTTTTTATATTTTTTCTTTAATAAAAAAATAATTATAACGCATGGCTTTTTAAAAAAAACTAACAAGATTTTTCCGGGAGAAATTGAAAAAGCAGAACGAATAAGAGAGGATTTTTTAAAAAGATACCGGGGAGGTGAAATTAAATTATGAAAGGTGTACGAAAATTTAAAGATAGATTAAAAAAAGATATAAAAAATCCTGAGTTTCGCAAGGCATTTAAGGAAGAAGAAGTATATGCTTCATTAGCAATTCAAATAGCGAAAATAAGGGAAAAGGAAAATCTAACACAAGGAGAATTAGCCAAAAGACTCCATACTACACAGCAGACAATATCACGTTTAGAAAATGTTCATAATAAGAGTTATACGCTTCAAACATTAATTAAACTTGCGACTGCATTACATAAACAATTAGAAGTTAAACTTGTTTGAAGAAATGGTGAGTGTATGAGAAGATTCCCACCGATAGTGTAAGATATTCTTCTGACTTTCAAAAAGAAGATATTGACAAAAGGAGTTCCCCATGGTAAAACTAACCACAAAAATTTCCGGCAAAGAATACAAATTTAAAACCACCGAAGCCCTGGTCAAATAACTAGAAAATGACTCAGCCAAGACATCAAAAGAACTTGAATTCATAGAAACAACCTATAAAAAACTAAAAAAGAAAAAGAACACCCTGGAAGCAACCGGAAGACAATTAATTGTGGACGAAAAACCAAAGAGATAAAAAAATAAATAATCTTTCTCTCCATAATTCTGTTTCCTCGTTCTGGCAACAGGAACATATCTTACACGATATTTTAGCTGTATTTTAAAAAGGTATAAAATCTTTTTTATAGATTATATTTCAATTTTTTGTAAAGGGAGAACACTAAAAGAATAGTTTCTTGACAACGATAAAGAAGTTATTGTAAAATACATCAATTATAAAAATGGAAGGTGTATAAAAAATGAAAAATTATAATGTTGCGGTAGTGGGTGCGACCGGTGTAGTGGGACAGGAAATGATAAAGATGCTGGAAAAGAGAAAGTTTCCCGTGGCAGGATTAAAACTTTTGGCTTCCCAACGTTCAATAGGGAAAACAGGAAAATTTCATGGAAAAGAAATAGAAATAGAGGAACTAAAAGAGAATTCTTTTAAAGGGATAAAAATAGCATTATTTTCTGCCGGCTCTGAAATATCTAAAAAGTTTGCTCCTATAGCAAGCAAAGAAGGTTCTTTTGTAATTGACAATTCCAGTGCATGGCGGATGGATAGGGATGTTCCTTTGGTTGTTCCGGAGGTAAATGAACATATTTTGTCGAAAGAAAAAAAAATTATTGCCAATCCTAATTGTTCTACTATTCAAATGGTAGTAGTTTTAAATCCTATTCATCAAATTGCCAAAATAAAAAGGATTGTGGTTTCTACTTATCAGGCTGTATCCGGGGCGGGAAAAGAGGCAATGTTGGAATTACAGAACCAGAAAGATGCGGATATAACGGATAAAAAAATAGAAAATAAAGTTTTTCCTTATCAAATTGCTTATAATGTAATTCCCCATATTGATCTTTTTATGGAAGACGGATATACCAGGGAAGAGATAAAAATGGTGAAAGAAACTCAAAAGATTATGAATGACGGGTCGATCAAAGTTACGGCTACTTGTGTAAGGGTACCTGTTTTTAGAGGGCATTCCGAATCGGTAAATATTGAAACGGAAAAAAAGATTTCTCCTGAAGAGGTGAAGAATATTCTGGCTGAGTCTTGTGGAATAATAGTATGGGATGATGTTGCTAAATTAAAATACCCTGTACCTCTTTATTGTGCTAATAAAGAAGAAACATTTGTAGGCCGGATTCGATCGGATACAAGTGTTGAGAATGGACTTAATTTGTGGATTGTAAGTGATAATTTATTAAAAGGGGCGGCTTTAAATGCCGTTCAGATTGCAGAGTGTTTAATCAATAAAGGGATTGTCTGACAAATTAATTGAAAAAGACAGATAAAGTGCGTAATATAAAATTAATTATTGAATATGACGGTACAAATTATTCCGGTTGGCAGATACAAAAAGGAAAGAAAGTTAAAACCATACAGAGAATATTGGAAAAAGCCTTAGAAAAGGTTTTATGCAAAAAAATTTCTTTGATTGGTTCTGCCAGAACTGATGCAGGCGTTCATGCGCAAGGACAGGTAGCTAATTTTAAAACTGAAAAAAAAATGAAGTTACAGAATTTACAAAAAGCCTTAAATAGTCTTTTACCTGTAGATATTGTTATCATTGCAATAGAGGAAGTTCCTTCGGATTTTCATTCCCGGTATTCAAACAGGGGTAAAGTATACGAATATAAAATTTTGAATAGTTTTTTTTCATCAGCATTTGATCATCGTTTTATCTGGCAGGTTTCATATGCTTTAGATATTAAATTAATGCAAAAAGGATCGGGATATTTTCTTGGTGAGCATGATTTTTCTTCTTTTTGTGCAGCAGGAAGTGGAAATAAAAACAAAAGGTGCAGGATTATAAAATTTAAGATAAAAAGAAAAGGTGAATATTATATTTTTTTAATAGAGGGAACAAATTTTTTATATAAAATGGTGAGAAATATAGTTGGGACATTAGTTGAAGTAGGCAGGGGTAAATTTCAGGCGGATGGTATAAGGGATATCTTAAATAAGAGGGATAGGAATTTTGCCGGTCCTACTGCTCCGGCAAAGGGATTAACCTTGATTCGCGTTAAGTATTAGTAAGTTAAACGATCATTTTAAAATCAATGGGGTTTATTTATATATTCAACAAAAGTAATAAAAGGAGAATAACAAAAATGAAATCAGTAATTATGGCGGGAGGATTTGGTACACGATTGCGTCCTTTGACCTGTAATGTTCCCAAACCTATGGTTCCCATAACGAATAAGCCTATGATGGAACATGTTGTAGAGCTTTTAAAAAAGAATAAGATTAATGATGTTTTATCTATTCTTTATTATCAGCCGGGAGTAATTACTAACTATTTTGGAAATGGTGAAAATTTTGGAATAAAAATGTCTTATGTCTTTGCCGCAACAGATCTGGGAACGGCAGGAAGTGTTAAGAATGCGGAGAATTTATTAAAAGAGAACTTTATTGTTATTAGCGGAGATGTGTTGACTGATTTTAATCTTCAGAAGGCTATAGCATTTCATAGACAAAAAAAATCCCTGGCTACAATAGTATTGACCAGGGTTAATAATCCCTTGTCTTTTGGGGTGGTAATTACCGATAAAAAAGGAAGGATAACCAGATTTCTGGAAAAACCCAATTGGGGTGAAGTTTTTTCAGACACGATAAATACCGGTGTATACATATTAGAACCGGAGGTTTTACAGTATATTCCGTCTAACAGGAAATTTGATTTTAGTAAGGATTTATTTCCCTTTTTATTAGAGAATAAAAAATCGCTATATGGGTACATTGCTGAAGGATACTGGAAGGATATCGGAAGTTTAAATGAATATCGTCAGGCACACTTTGATGTATTAAAACAGCCGGCATTGGTTAATATTTCGGGAGTAAAATCTGCTAATCAGGAAAATTGGGTGGGAGAAGGTAGCTTAATTGATTCTTCGGTAAAGTTGGCCGGGAAGGTTATCGTTGGTAAAAATTGTCAGATTAAGGCAAATGTGGAAATAGAAGATTCTGTTATTGGGAATAATGTAATTATTGATGAAAGAGCAGTAATTACAAAAAGTGTTTTATGGGATGGGGTAAAAGTAGGTAAGGAAGTAGAAATAAAGGAAAGCACTGTGGGGTACGGGACACTTTTACAAAAAAAAGCAATTGTTAATGAAGGAGTAGTTATTGGGGATGAATGTAGTATTGGAAAAAAAAGTGAAATTAAGGCAAACATAAAGATTTGGCCCTACAAAATAATTGATGATGGAGCAATTCTTTCTACCAGTTTGGTTTGGGGAGAGAAATGGCTTAAAGACCTTTTTGGTGCGTATGGTATTACCGGTTTAATTAACGTTGAAATTACGCCTGAATTTGCTGCCCGGGTAGGAGCGGCATACGGTGCATTTTTAGGAGAGGGAAGTTATGTTTTAACCAGCAGGGATAGTCATCGTGCTTCCAGGATGATAAAAAGAGCAATTATTTCCGGTTTGATGTCAGCTGGAATCCATGTAGGTGATTTAAGAACGTCACCTATACC
>JAGLYT010000107.1 GCA_023132075.1 bacterium | reverse complement strand
TTTTTCTGTTTTTTCCATAAAAAATTTTTTTATTATTAATTGCTCTATTAATTTTCCAATTATAGGAATTCCCAAATCAAAATCATGCCTGGAAACAACTTCCACTTCGGAAAAAACCTGTTTCATTTTAACTACCCAATTCAATTGTTTTAATACTCCTTTTAATTGTTCTGCTTTAAAACAAAAATCGCTTTTTGAAAAAAAAACCCTGGCTCTCTCTTTATTCGTTATCCCGTTTATTTTAATTTTCATTTCAACAATTATTATTTCGTCTGTTTCTTCTTTAATTATTCTTGCTTCCCGGCAATAAGGAACAAATTCAGGATAATTCTCCATATCGGTAAAAACACTAAATACAGTATTAATGTCGCCTTTTATCCTGATTGAACTTTCCGTATAAGTCACTATTGTCCCTTTTGTTCCTTTTTTCTGGACGAAACAATCTTTTAAATCTTTAACTGCTCTTTAAAACAAATAACTAAAAGCAACCTGAAAAGAACCAACTTCTTTTTTGTATCTCACTTCATTTATTGTTTTACTACCCCAGCCATAAATGTATCCAATATCAACCTGCCAATCTTTTTCACTATACCCACCGCCAAAAGTTATATTGTTTCTATCTACATCCAGAACATTCGTCAGGCTTACCTGTTCATCAGGAACAGGTGTAGGATCGGTATAAAAGCCGATTCTTGCAGCAAAATTCTTATCAAAATTATATTCTCCGCCGATACGAATCCGTTCTGTCTTTTCCCATTTTAAATTTTCATCAAAATCGACAAAAGCGGCTCCGCTGTCATTATCAAAATCTATATCCCTTTTTATTTTTGTCCAATCAGTAGCCTGCCAATCAAAACTAAGCGTAAGTTTACGCAAAGGATTACCAATAATTCCTATTCCGTAAGTAGCCGGATAATTGAATTTTTGTGTATAATTTGTCCGTTCATCTATGCCTAATCGAAGATCTTCAACAAAACCCTTTCCCTCAAGGGAAATTTCACTTCCGGTTCTATAAACACCACCTAATTTCATCTTGTCCCATGGAAGAGAATATAAAAACCCAAAAACTCCTTCGTATCCGGTCCCATCCCCATCCATCCCAGACTTACAATTGTAATCTAAAGTTGTCTTTCTTGCTTCTTTTTCCCATTTTCCCTGAAGAATATTTAATCCCGCCCCCAGTAATAACTTAGAGGACATTTTTCTGGCAAGAGACGTATTATAAACCACAGTATAAAAAGTTTCCTCGTAAAAAGCATTTACCCCGTCTACTCCTCCCACCATATCTTTCCATTTAGAGCTATAGCCTATCGGCTCGTAAATGCTCGCTTCTATAGTGAAATATCCCTTAATCTCTTTGTATACCCCTATACCCGGCAAATAAGAAATAACTGTAATATCCTTTTTATCAAACTGCAATGGTTCAACACCCGGCGGAACCTGATAAAAAATATCCCCCTGGTTTTCGTCAGGATAATTCGGATCTAAAATACTGCCATTAGCGATAGAATTACCGTCTTTCCCTATTACCGTTACACAATCTACCACAATCCCCATTCCTGTTCCTTCGAGTTGAGCTAATCCTGCAGGATTCCAATAACCGGCCGTCCAATCATCCGCCATAGCAATAAAAGCACCCCCCATAGAATTTGCTCTGATGCCTAATCCCGGCCCTTCAAATCCTCCACCCCAACAAAAACCTGCCTGAATAAACAAAAAAGCACTCATAAGAAGAGTAATTCTTCTTCTTTTTTTAACCATTTTTTCACCTTTTCAATTCTTATTTTTTATGTTCTGGTAGCGCCAACGGGATTTGAACCCGTGTCTTAGCCTTGAGAGGGCTACGTCCTGGACCGGGCTAGACGATGGCGCCCCGATATTTTAAATACAGAAATACCTTACTAAAAAAACACTCAAAAGTCAAGAATATCTCTAACAACGCTTTCATAAAAAGCTTACTTTAAATAATAATTTTTCGGTTTTTTAGAATTGACAGGAATTTTCGGTAAGCCATTTGATTTTTTTAAAAAATACTTATTATTTTTAAATTTCTCCTTTTTCACATAGTTCCACAAAAACATTTACTACTTGAGGATCAAACTGCGTCCCACTATTTTCTATAAGTTGTGTTATTGCCTCTTCTTTTAGTTTTGCTTTTCTGTATGGACGGTCAGCAGTCATTGCTTCAAAAGAATCAACTACACAAACGATCTTTGCCCCCATAGAAATCTGGTCCCCTTTCAATCCATCCGGATAACCCTTTCCATCTATTCTCTCATGATGATGCCTGATTATTTCGGCACTTATCTCCATCCCTTTTATGTTTTTCAATAATTCAAACCCATCTACCGGATGCCTCTTAATTATTTTCCATTCCTCATCAGTTAAAGAGCCCGGTTTATTTAAAATATTTTTTGGAATAAATATTTTTCCTATATCGTGGAGAAGTATTCCGGCAAAAAACATATCCCTGGAAATAATTTTTTCCGTTATCTCTTTTGGTTGTAATTCATCTACCAATTTCTGAGCATATTTAGAAGTCTTTTCTACATGTTCATAAGTATAATCAGGGTCAATCTTACTAACAGTCATTGCAAATGCGGAAACAATCTCTTTGAAAATCGTTTCTAACCTCTGATAAGCATCATACCGGTCCCTGTTTAATTTTGCTTTTTCATGAACTTTTTGACGAAGGTCCTGAATTAAAAAAGCATTTCTTATATTCATTGCAACATCATCTGCAAAACCACTCAAAACTTCAACATCTCTCTTTGTATACTTAACCCCTTCTCTTCCTCCCAAACATAAAAAGCCAAGCATCCTTTGCTCATAACGACTTGGAATGATTAAACTTGACCTCAATATTCCCATTTGAGATTCTATTTCTTTTAAAGCCATTACTACTTTTTCCTCACTATTCAAGAATCTCTCTTCATTCAACCACTCCTTTACAATATCTAATTGTAAAAAATTCTTCTCCGTTTCACTAATCAATCCCTCTTTATAGAATTTATCACCTGTTTCATCAAACCAACTAACTATAGGAACTCTTTTTTTAAGTCGAAAACCTATCTCCTGCAAAGGTGACCTTCCTTTGGCTATTTGCAGCACATATTCATTAGTCTGAGTGTCCAACAAAAATATACTTATCTGCCTTGCCTCAATAATATTATAGATTGAATTTGCAACCTCTCCTATTAACTTCAAGGGATCCCTAATTTTAACCATTTCCCCGGCAGTACGGATAAGGGCATCCTGATAACTCTCTTCCTTCTTAAAAATTACCTTTTGCATCCTCCAGATAAAAAAACTAAAACAAACCATACAGGGTAGAATAGCAAAAATAGTGGCCTGCCAGACATTAAGCGCTATCATATTATACCCTAAGTAAAAAAGGCCAAAATAAACCCCAATAGAAACAAGGAAAGAAAAAATAATCCTGGTAGCTTTTTGCATGACAATTTCTATACCCATCAAGCGATGAGCTACAATGGCATAGGACATAATAGGAACATGGAGAAAAACAACATACATTCCATATGGAAATATCGGAATATTAAAAGCCAGTAAAAAGGTGGTTGAGCCTCCACCAAAACCTAACAGCATCGACAAAAATTGATATTTAATCTGCTTTTTTCTAAGGCCAAAAGAATCTTTGTAAAAAATAAATAACAAATAATGAGCATAAACTACACAAACAAAAAACATAATGACAAAAACTATATAAAACATACCTGGCTCTGTGTAATAATTAAAAGGTCCTTTACGACTCACCGTTGCAAATAACCCTGTAAAGTTACAAACCTGCAAGATTATGGCTAAAGAATAGCTAAAGATAATTACTTTCTTCTTTATTTTATCTATATTCAAAAAGGCAAGAACAAAATGGAGGAAAAATGCAGGAATGAATATTGCTCCAAAATAATGTATTCCTTTTAACCAAAAAAGAGCTTCTCCTTCACTTTTTGCGATAACCATTAATCCCAATCCAAAACTCCAAAAGGCTATACTTAAACTCATCAGTCCCCAGGTTATATTTATCTTATTTTTTGTGTTTTTAAAGTATACAAGCATTCCGAAAAATAAACTACTAATAGAACTTATCACACATATTGTTACAAAAGAAGTTATCATTTTTGTTTCCTTTTTCTAAAGTTAAAAACTATATTTTGTTAGGGATATTTCTTCCATATTTTTCATGTGCCCCAACATAAGTTCCATTTACTAATGCAGCCATAGAAGTAATTTCTCCGGCAAGAGCAACAGCAGTAATAATTTCAGCCAATTTTTTCGCCTTTCCTGTTCCATAACATCCCAATATTTTAAGATTTTCCTGCGGCGTTGCTAATCCAGTACCACCACCAACAGTTCCAACAAGCAAATTAGGAAGGTAAAGACTTACATAAAGATTTTCAGACTCCTTAATTTCATATGTCATAATTCCTATATGAGAATGAGATACATCGGCTACATCTTGACCACATGCGATATATAAAGCAGTAATACCATTACTTGCGTGAGCAGTTATACCTATCATCCCACTGTGAGCACTTGAGAGTAAAGCGGAAAAATAATATTTACACATTTCTTCAGGGGTTACCTGTAAAAGTCTTTTAAGGACTCTTCCGGGTATAACTGCATCGGCAAAAATTGCTTTTCCTTGCCCTTTATAAAGGTTATACATAGAAACTTTTTTTATAGAAGAAAAATTTGATCTAAGAAGAAATTTTTTATTGGTCTCTTCCGAAATAAATTTGCATGCAATATCTGTAGCTTTATTTATCATGTTCAATCCTTGAGCATCTTCAGTAAAATAGGAAAATTTAAGAACTACCCTGCATCCCATTATGATTGGTTCAATACTTAATAATTTTCCATGTTTTGTTGTTTGTTCTGCTTTTGACTTAATTTTTACAAAATTATTATTAATCCAGCATATAAATTGATTGGCTTCTTTTATACCAGTTACCATAAAAACCGGAGAGATATGTATTTGGTCAGTGAGGACAGCCACATTTACACCACCGGCTTTAGTAAGAACATGCATCCCTCTACTGTAAGTCTTCACTAAAGTCCCTTCAGTCGTAGCTAAAGGGATATAGAAATCTCCTTTGGCAAATTGACCATTAATTTTCAATGGACCGGCAATACCCAGAGGTACTTGGCAAACACCAATTAGATTTTCTATGTTTCCTTTCATATTTTCAGCTTGTTCTGAATATTGACCAATATGATACAACCCCGCATTTGTTTTTTTACTCAGCCAATCTCTACGCATATCAATAAACTCTCTTTTGTAATTTTTATCTTTTCCCTTTGGAATTATATTTGTTCTACGATCAAATTTTCTCCGGGGTGTAAATTCAATTGCTACTGCTGCTTTCCTCCGTTTATCTTTTCTACGCTCCAGGGAAGAATCTGTACATAAGGCATTATTCATAAATGCAGAAAATTTATTTCCTCCCTCTGAAAAAGATACCCCACACTGAAATTTATCTTTTTCAAAATTGCATCTTACTACTTGTGATTGAGCCTCTATTGAAAAATAAGGAGATGGTAAATTTATTTTGAGGCTAACAATCGATAAAATAGGTAAATTATCACTTAAAAGAAGAGATGCCCCATTTTCACTAAGATTTATGACTTTTGCAGGGATAATTGAAGATGAATTATTCAAGGAATCCCTAACTTTCAACTCCACAGGTAAATCTACTTCAATACGTGGAAAAACTCTTCTGTCTGAAGAGAGAAACAATTGTTTTTTCATTTTGTCTCCTTTTTTATAACTTCTTAGATTTACGCAATTTGTTTCCTAAAAATTTTTGATTTGGAATTTTGTGATTTAAATTTTAGT
>JAGLYT010000106.1 GCA_023132075.1 bacterium | reverse complement strand
TCGTTCAAAACACATTTTGCCTTCATTTTTTTGTTTTGAATTTTGAATTTGCCTGTCCTCCAGTCTGTAAGGAGGGTTTAAGATTTCGGATTTGTCTGTTTGCGTTTATGACAATGGAGGACATGACTATTTGTGACACGGTATTCAGGAGTCAGGGATTAGGACAAGGAAAGTGGTGACAGGAAAAGGTATTATTTTGTGGGATTTTTATTTTAAAAGGAGAAAGGAGAAAAGATGCTTTATTTTTTAGTTTTTTCAATTGCTTTTATTTTGAGTTTTATACTTACGCCTTTAATGCGGCGAATAGCGATCAAATATAACATTGTAGATTTACCTGATAGTCATGAGGCAAAAACTCATAAAGAACCTGTGCCATATTTGGGAGGAATAGCCATAGGAGGTAGTTTTATAGTTAGTTTAGTGGTGATTCGTTTTGTTACTTTTTTCCCTACCGGGACGTTGAGAGCTTTGCGCGGAATCATTTTCGGAGGAATGATAATTATGCTGATAGGATTCTTAGATGATATTAAACCGGTAAGTTTTAAAATAAAATTTCTTGTTCAAATTCTTCTGGCAATAATTTTAATTATTTTTGGCATTAGAATAAGGTTCGTTTCACCTGTTTATTTGTCAGTCTTTTTTACTGTTCTCTGGGTTGTGGGCATTACCAATGCCTTTAACATTATTGATGTTATGGATGGTTTATCGGCAGGGATAGCGATAATAGCCTGCCTTTTTTTCTTTTTTATCGGTTTACCTACGGAACAAATTTATGTAAATTTTGCTGCGGTTGCTTTAATGGGAAGTTGCATAGGTTTTTTAAAATATAATTTTCTACCGGCTAAAATTTTTATGGGAGATTCAGGAAGTCTTTTTATCGGGTTTGTACTAGCAGCAATTTCTTTGGGAGAAAGTTATACCCATATTAACAATATTGCTTTATTTTCTCCGCTTTTAATATTAGGGGTACCCCTTTATGATACGTTACTGGTAATGATTTTGCGTTTTCAACAGGGGAAATCGATATTCTTAGGCAGCCGGGACCATTATGCATTGCGTTTGGAAGCTTTAGGGCTTGGCCGGAGAAAAATAGTGCTTTTAAGTTATTTGTTTTGTTTCATTTTAGGTTTGCTTGCCTTTATTATAACCAAAGTAACGTTTTATGTGGCCTTAGGAACCTATTTTATTGTAGTAATTTTTAGTTTTTTAATGGGAAATGAACTCAGTAAAATTAAAGTAAAAGGATAAATTTATCCGGTATTTTTTAAATGACACAGATTAAAGAAAGATTAATAGAATATAGCCTTCTTTTTTTGCTGGCAATAACCTTGTTTGTTCCCAGCACCATAGATGTTTTCACTAATTCCTTAGTGAATTTATTAGTGGCCGTTATTTTTTTCTTATGGCTCACAATCCGTTTTCCCCGTTATACTGTTCGAATTAATCTGCCGTTATTATTGTTTTTATTATATTCTTTGTTTTCCTTATTTAAGACATGTAATTTTGCTTTTACCCTGATGCAAATATATATGTTTATTAGTTTGTATTTATTGTTAATTATGGTGATAAATGTTTTTGATAACAAGGACAGCATTAGGAGATTTACTGTTTTCTTTTTGGTTATTGGCGGGCTCAAAATGCTGCAGGTAATATTGATAAAATTATTGCCTAATACGGCCTATCAATTACCTTTATTTCTCCCCTTTTCAATGGCTAACGACAATCATTTGGCCGGTTACTTAACCATTGTTATTTCAATAGCCGGGGGAATTTTTTTCTTTAAGAGGAAGATAAAGAAGAGCATTAAAATATGTTTGTTTTTATATTTGATCACAGGTTTTATCCTTATTTTTTCGGCAAATTCACGGTCGGGTCTAATTGCTTTACTTTTTTCTTTTCTGATATTAATTTACATAAAAAATAAAAAGTTTTTGATTACAGGACTGGTCGTGGTTTTGATGACCTTAATTTATTGTTTCTTTTTTTTAAAAATAGGGGGAGGGTTTAAAAGAGGAGATATTCATTCCTATGAGCGGTTGATTATATGGGAAGACACGCTTAACTTGTGGAGTGATTATCCCGTTTTTGGTTCAGGAGTGGGCTCTTTTAGAGATTATTATCCACAGTATAAAAGAATGGAAGGGACTTCTACTGCTCAATATGCTCATAATGAATACTTAAATTTATTAGTTGAAATGGGAATAGTGGGTTTTGTTCTTTTTGGGTGGATAATAGTAAGATTGTTTCGGGAGGCAATTCCCAGGAGGTTTCTCTATCCGGGGTTTTTTGCTGCTTTCTGCAGTGTGCTGATACAAGCGGGGGTGGAGTTTAATTTGCATAATATAGCCATTACTTTTCCGTGCTGTTTTTTAATCGGGATAATTTTACCCAAAGAAAAAAATGGGATGGAACAAATTTCTTATTTAACCAAAATACCCATTTATTTGGGAGTTGTTTTTTTAGTTTTTTTGTTTAGTTTGCCGCATTTAGGGGCACAATTTCACAGAAAAGGACAAAATTTTCTCAAAAACGGCCGATTAATTCAGGCGAAAACAAATATTTTTCGCAGTGTATTTTTTAATCCCGTATACTCTGAATATCATATGCTGTTGGGAGAAATATACGAGAAAGAAGGATATTCCTTTAAAGCTCTGGATGAGTTAAAAATTGCAGTAGAATTAGAGCCTCGAAATGTATGGTATAAAAAGAAGTTGGCGCAAAAGTATTTACAGTGGAAGGATTTAGATAAAGCAATTGAAGAATACGAAAAGATAGTTCGACTTGCCCCTAATGTTTTTTCTTTTCGTGATGAATTGAGAAAATTATACCGTTGGAAATTAAATATACAGTATTGAGAAATATTGTTTAATTTAGATATTCTTTCCCTTATACCATAATTTCACCCTATTGTTCCTCATTATTTACAAAAATACTATAAATAAATTTTGCAATTTGTTTTAAAAAAATGGTATAATCTATAAATTTTCCACGGAAAGATCTAAAAGGTAATTCCAATGCGGGTTTAGGAAAACAGTTCAAACCCGCATTGGAATTGGTTGTAAATTATTTTTTGGAGGGAAAGGTGAAAATAATAATTTTAGGTGCGGGGTTGACGGGATTGTCCTGTGCTTATCACCTTAAACGGAAAATAAAAAAAAATAATAATTTTTCTTTTGGCCTCTATGAAAAAGAGGATGATGCCGGAGGGTTATGCCGCTCTGAAATTAGTCGGAATTTTATTTTTGACTATACGGGACATTTGCTTCATCTAAAAAGTGATTATGCTAAAAATTTAGTTAAAAACTTATTAAAAAAAAATTTGGAGAAGATAAAGAGAAATGCCTGGATTTATTCTAAAGAAACCTATACTCCTTATCCATATCAAGCAAACATATACGGGCTTCCGATAAAAGTAGTAAAAGAGTGCGTAGAAGGATTTCTTAAGACAGGATATTGTTTGAGCGGGAGTAGTTATAATTTTCAGCCGGATACTTATCGTTCTTTTTATGACTGGATTATTAATACTTTTGGAGAAGGATTTGCCCGGCATTTTATGGTTCCTTATAATAAAAAAATATGGACTGTTCATCCTAAAGAGATGACCTGTGAATGGATGGGGAAATTCGTTCCTCTTCCTAAAATAAGAGAAGTGTTGACCGGAGCATTTATGCCGCAAGGTAAAACATTCGGTTATAACAGTTATTTTTATTATCCCCAAAAAGGGGGTATACAAGTCTTAGCCGATGCTTTATCAGGTAAAGTGCAGAGTAATCTGTTTTTAGGAAAGAAGATAAAAGAAATTTGTTTGTCAAAAAAAATTGTTGAATTTACCGATGGACAGCAATTAAAATATGATTGTCTGGTTTCTACGTTACCCCTAAAAGAAATGATTTTAAAAATAATTAAAAAAGTTCCGTATCAGGTGAAAGAAAAGGCTAAGGTTTTAAAATGTAATTCGGTTTTGAATATAAATCTTGGAATTAATCGCAGTAATATTTCTGATAAACACTGGATATATTTTCCTGAAAAAGAATTTATTTTTTATCGTGCCGGTTTTCCTATGAATTTTTCTTCTTCTATGACACCGCCGGGGACAAGCTCTATTTATACGGAAATAGCTTACCGGAAAAGGGGAAATACATCCGGTTTTTCAGGAAAGATGATTGACGGAAAGAAATTAACAAATAGAGTGGTTAAAGATTTGATTAAAGCAAGGGTCTTAAAGAAAAAGGATGCGATTTTAAATACAAAGATTTTGAACATAAAAAATGCTTATGTAATTTACGACCGGAAACACAAAGAAAGCACAAAAGTTATTCATAAGTTTTTGCAGGAGAATAAAATTTATTCTATCGGACGGTATGGGGGATGGAAATATTCTACGATGGAGGATGCTATTTTAGAGGGACGGGAAATAGCAAATAATTTGTGCAGCTAAAGACAGTTTCGGTTAAAATAAAAAATAATGAGAAAAAAGATTAAAATTGCCCATATTATTACTAAGATGGAATTAGGAGGTGCGCAGCAAAATACGTTATATACGCTGAAACATCTAAACCGGGAAAAGTTTGAGACTATTCTTATTTGCGGAAAAGGAGGAATGCTTGCTCAAGAGACATTTTTGAGTTTAACTAATAGAGTTTTTTTTATTGGGGAATTAATTCGAAAAATAAATCCTTTTTTTGATTTTATGGCTTTGATTAAAATATGGTATTTACTAAAAAAAGAAAAAATTGATTTAGTTCATACACACAGTTCTAAAGCAGGTATTCTGGGACGCTGGGCAGCTAAATTAGCCGGGGTTCCGTATATTGTTCATACTTTTCATGGATTTGGGTTTAATGATTATCAGAAATGGCCTGTTCGATGGCTGTTTATTGGAATAGAGAGAATTACTGCATTCATTACTACTAAATTGATTGTTGTATCCGGCGAAAACACTAAAAAAGCGATGGCTAACAAAATTGGGGAAAAGAATCAATATCTGGTTATCCATAGTGGAATAAAAGTTAAAGAATTGTCGTTTAATCCGATAATTAAAAAAGAAAAAAGAAAAGAGTTTGGGTTTAATGATGAAGATTTTGTGGTAGGGATGATAGCTTGTTTTAAACCCCAGAAAGATCCGTTATCTTTTATCTTGTTAGCGCATAAGGTTTCTGCTTGCCTGCCGCAGGTAAAATTTTTATTAGTGGGAGATGGACTGTTACGCCCTTCAATTGAGAAATTGATTTATAAGTTAAATTTGCAGGAAAAGATACAATTACCGGGTTGGCGGAGAGACATTCCCCAATTAATACAATCTTTTGATATAATGGTTTTAACATCTCTATGGGAAGGCTTGCCGCGGGTTTTTCCTGAAGCAATGGTTTTAGGTATTCCGGTTGTAGCTACTGAAGTAGATGGGGCAGGAGAGGTGATTAAAGATGGAATAAACGGCTTTTTGGTTCCTCCCAAAGATATGGAGGCTATGGCAAAAAAAGTTATCTATCTTTTTAAAAATGGGGCAAAAAGGAGGCAAATGGGAATGCAGGCTAAAGCAATGCTTCCTTCCGCTTTTGATATTGATGAAATGGTAAAGGAGATAGAAATGTTGTATGATAATGTAGTGATTAAAAATAAAAAACAGAAAGGAAAAGGATTAAGATGGGAAAGACAATAGTTGAGAAAATCTTGAGTAGTCATAGTAAAAAAGATGTTTGTGCCGGGGAAATAGTTATTGCGGATTTAGATTTTTGTATGGGACAGGATGGGACTTCCGGTATAATTATCGATAGTTTCGGTAGTATGGAAATGAAAAATGTTTTCGATACAAAAAAATGTGCAATGGTCATTGATCATAGTGCTCCCAGCCCTTTGCAGGGGGTATCAGCTGTACATAAAAAAATGCG
>JAGLYT010000105.1 GCA_023132075.1 bacterium | reverse complement strand
TAAAGGATACTTGTAATAATAGTCTTCAATCCTATACTTTTTCCTGAACCGGTAGCCCCGGCTATAAGTAAATGCGGCATAGATGATAAATCCGCAACATAGGGAATTCCTGCAACAGTCAAACCCAAACCTATAGTTAGTTTCGAAGAGCCATTCCTGAATTTATCAGTCATTAATATCCTTTTCAAACCAACAAAGCTGCTTTTAAGATTGGGTATTTCTATGCCCACTGCTGCTTTACCCGGTATGGGCGCTAAAATTCTTACATTACCCGATTTCATGGTTAAAGCAATATCATTGGATAAATTAAGGATGCGGCTTACTTTTACCCCCGGGGCAAGTTCAATTTCATAACGGGTAATTATAGGTCCCGGATTAACCTGTACCACTTTAGCTTTAATATCAAAATTGTTTAAAGCTTTCTCCAAGAAAAAAGCATTCTCTTTTAAATCTTCTTCCTTCTGTGTTGTTTTTGTTGTAGATGGGTTAACAAGAAAATCTAAAGAAGGTAATTTGTATTCAACCGGACAATTCCGGCTGCCCGAAAAAAAATCCTTAAAAACTCCCTTTTTATTTTCTTCGTTAATATTTTTTTTATCATTTAAAGATTTCTCTTTTTTATTAAAAATTTGGCTGGAAGAAAACTTATCGGAATGCATTGATGAACTAATTTTTATATCCCGCTTATTTTCACGCAAATCCTTCTCTTTAATAAAAAAGGGAGAAAATACTTTTGCTTTTTTTGCGACATAGCTAAAAAACCTTACCGGCTGTTTATTCAAAAAACCAATTAAAGAAAAACCCGTAGTCAAAATAATTGAAATAATTAGTATAGCAGTGAATAATATATAGCTTCCTATATATCCAAATCCGCTTACTAGAAGTTTTGAAAAATATTCTCCAAACACTCCTCCGTCCACTTTAGAAAAATCAAAAAAACTAAATAAAGAACAACTTCCGATTAAAAACAGTAATACCCCAATAATTTTAAAAGTTATTTTATCAATTTTTTCTCTCTTAAAAATACTTATTCCTCCAAGAAACACAAGCAGAGGTAAAAAATAACTGCCTCCTCCAAGGTAAAGAAGTAAATATTTAGCTAAAAATTCTCCAAAAACGCCAACATAACTAACTCTACCTGAAGAAAGCAAGCTCAATAAAATCAAAATAGCAAAAGCAAAAAAAACAATTGCCACTACTTCAGACTTTCCTTCTTTCCGATGCATTATAGACAATTGCTTATTTTTTTCTCTTTTCATTGATTCCAACCCATACTTTTTTATTTACAATTTATAATATGCTTATAATAACAATTATTCCTAAAACCCAACAATAATAACTAAATAAAATTAAATTCCGGTTTTTTAACATTCGTATCAATAATTTCAAGCTAACCCAACCTAAAACGAAAGCAAAAACCATTCCGGTTAAATATTGCAGCAACAAAATTTTCTGTCCACTAAAATTTAAATTTTTAAATTGAAGGCAATTTGCTCCTAATATAGCCGGAAGTGCCAGCAAAAAAGAAAATCGTACTGTCTCTTCTCTCCTCCACCCACATAATAAGCCGGCACAAATGGTTATACCTGAACGGGAAATCCCGGGCAATATGGCTACTCCTTGCATAAATCCGACAAATAATACATCTTTTACCGTTATTTCCAAAATACTATTTTTTTTATTTCTTTTAGGAAATTTTTCTACCCACCAAATAAAAGTCCCTGTTACCAAAAGTAAAATCGCTACTAAGAATATATTCTCAAAAGCTTTTTCAAAATAGTCCTTCAGAAAAATGCCCATTATTGCCGTAGGAACAGACGCAATAAACAACAACCAAAAAGTACGACACCAAATATTTGTCTTCCATTGTTTATATTTATGAAAACTTTTTAAAATTTGCCAAATTTCATTCCGATACAGAGTTATCACCACTAAGGCAGTACTAAAATGCAATAATACCTCAAACAACACCTGGGATGAATTTATTCGTAAAAAATATTCCACAAAAACCAGATGAGCGGAACTGGAAATAGGTAAAAATTCACTTATTCCCTGAGTTACCCCCAAAATAATCGATTTAATAAAGGACATTAATATTTCCCCCGTTAATCCCTCTAATAACTAATTTTTAATTATAACAAAAAGTTTTACTAAAAACAATAAAAAAATGCCCCCTATCAACTATTATAATAGGAGGCATCTAAATTTAAAATTATTTTACTTTAACAAAATCAAATATCCTTTTTCCTTCTTCTGTATAACTAATTTGTCTTCCCTGGCAAGCCATCCAATACCCATACAAATTAAAGTATTGGAAATTTTTAAATGGCTTTTCAAATTCAAAATAGTAACGTCTCCATTCTTATTTAAATATTCCCATATCCTACCGGCTACTTCTCCAGCCAATTCAACCATTTATTAAACTCCTCTTTTTGTTGCACAATTTAAAAAAAGGGTGGAACCAATCTTCCACCCTTTTTTTAAAATATTAAACACTTTTTACTTTTTTTTCTTTTTTGCTACTTTCTTCTTTGCTACTTTTTTCTTCGCTACTTTTTTCTTTACCACTTTCTTCTTTGCGGGTTTCTTTTTTGCCTTTTTCTTAACCACCATTCTTTTACCACCTCTTTTCTTTTTGAAAATTAAGTGCTTACATTTTAATTATATACCCCAAAAAATATTTCTGTCAAGAAAAAAATTCAATTTTAAATATTTTTTTTATTTATTTTTTAAACTAAAAAAACTTAAAAATAAAAATCCCGACGACAAATTTCATTTTTATTTTACAAATAAGAAACAAAAAACAAATCCTCTCCTTGTTGAACAGACTTCCCATTTTTTACCAAAATTTTTATTATCTTACATTTTTTTTCTGCCTGAATTTCATTCATCACCTTCATCGCTTCAACAATACATATTGTCTCTCCCTTTTCCACAATACCATTTACTTCTACAAAAGGCGGTGAATCAGGTGAAGGGGATTCATAAAAAACACCCGGTATTGACGCCTTTATCGTTTCCATTTCTTTTATTTTTTTTTGTTCCAAAGAAGAAGCAGTTAAATCAATCCCCGCCAAAGCATTATTCTCTTTCACCACAACTCTCTCTTCTTTATTACTTTTTTCACTTTTTCTTTTTATCTTTATTTTATATTTTTTTTCATCCAATTCTATTTCTAATAAATTACTTTTCACCATTAAATCATAAATTTTTTTTATTTCTTTAACAGTTATATCTTCTTTAATTTTTTCCCTACTATTCTTTATCATCACAAAACCTCAATACAAAAAATTAATTTATTTTTTCCTGTTTATCTAAAACTGCTTTTCGTGACAAATTTATTCTTCCCTGCTTATCTACTTCCATTACCTTAACAGTAATTATTTCTCCTTCTTTTAGAATGTCCTCAACTTTATTTACTCTTTTTTTGTCCAATTGAGAAATATGCACCAAACCTTCCTGTCCCGGTAATACTTCCACAAAAGCTCCAAAAGGAACTATTCGCATAACTTTCCCTCTGTATACCTTTCCCACTTCAACCTCGGCAGTTAGATCTTCAATTATTTTCCGGGCTTTCTCTACAGCGGAAATTTCCGTTGCGGAAATAAATATTTTTCCATCGTCATCAATATTAATTTCTACATTTGTCTCTTCTGTTATTTTTCTAATCGTTTTCCCTCCCGCACCAATCACCGTCCTGATTTTTTCCGGATTTATTTGCAAGATTGAAATTTTCGGGGCGTAAGGAGAAACTTCCTTTCTGGAATCACTTATTACTTGTTCCATTTCTCCCAGGATAAATAATCTTCCGTTTTTTGCTTCCTGTATAACTTCTTTTAAAATTTGTAAGCTAACTCCCTTTATTTTGATATCCATTTGTAAGGCAGTAACACCTTTTCGCGAACCTGCTAATTTAAAATCCATATCCCCTAAATGGTCTTCTAATCCCTGAATATCGGTAAGAACTTTGAATTTTTCCCCTTCTTTAATTAAGCCCATTGCCACACCTGCTACCGGTCCGGAAATTGGAACTCCCGCATCCATTAAAGAAAGACTTCCCCCACAAACAGATGCCATAGAAGAAGAACCGTTAGATTCCAAAATATCAGATACAAGACGTATGGTGTAAGGAAATTTTTCATCTGAAGGTAACACAGGTGTTAAAGATCGTTCGGCTAATATTCCATGCCCTATTTCTCTTCTCCCCGGTCCCCTGTCAGGTTTTACCTCTCCGGTGCTAAAGGAGAGAAAGTTATAATGAAGCATAAATCTTTTCTTATATTCTTTCTCCAACCCATCAACAATTTGCTTATCCGAACTGGTTCCTAGAGTAGTAACCGCTAAAGCTTGTGTTTGCCCCCGCGTAAATAAACCTGAACCATGGGCACAAGGCAATAATCCGACCTTGCAGGTAATAGGCCTTATCTCTTCCGGTTTTCTTCCGTCCAGGCGTATCCCTTCATCTATAATCAAATTTCTTACCCGGGCAGATAACAATTCTTTTACTATCTCTGAAACCGCCTTAGAGTTATCACCAACAATATCCTTAAACTGAACGAATGTTTTATCTTTTATTTCTTCTAATATTTTTTCCCTTTCTTCCCCGTCCTTGATTAATGCAGTGTTATTTATATCCTCTTTACAGAATTCTTTTATTTTGTTTTCATCTTCCTCACTTAAAAAATTGCTTTCCTTAAATTCTATTTTTTTCTCCCCATGCTCCTTTACAAACTCTTCTTCTTTTTCCACTATCACTTTTATTTGAGAAGAAGCCAATTCCAAAGCTTTAAATAAATCTTCTTCCGGGACTTCATTGGTAATACCTTCTACCATAACGATGCTTTCTTTGGTCCCGGTAACTATAATATCCAAATCACTATTTTCCATTTCAGATAACAAGGGGTTAACCTTAAGATTTCCGTCAATTCTTCCTATTCTTACCGCACCTATGAGATTACCAAAAGGAATATCTGAAAGGCCAAGAGCGATAGAAGATCCTATAATGGCCGGAATATCGGAATTATTTTCCTGATCAGAGGAAAGAACCATCGCTATTATTTGTATTTTTCTGTCTACCTGCTTAGGAAACAAAGGCCTGACTGAACGATCAATCAATCGTGAAGTTAATACCTCTTTTTCCCTCGGTCTTCCTTCTCTTTTGAAAAATCCGCCGGGAATCTTTCCTGCAGCATAAGTTCTTTCCTTATAATCTACAAATAAAGGAAGAAAATCCATTGACTCCTCTACCTCAAAAGACGCCGTTACCGTTACCAGCACTACCGTTCCACCATATTGTACTAAAACAGAACCATTAGATTGCTTAGCCAATTCACCTGTTTGTATTATCAAATCTTCTTCCCCTAATTTAAATCTCATTTCATTAACACTCCCTTTTTTGTTTGATTAACATCTTCTATTTGCGTAAACCCAATTTGTTAATAGTTTGCCTATACTCTTTGAGATCATACTCCTTCAAATAATTTAACAACTTCCGCCTTCTCCCTACTAATGTTAAAAGCCCTGTACGAGAATGATGATCTTTTTTGTGCGTTTTAAAGTGCTCATTTAAATATTCAATTCGAGAAGTTAAAAGTGCGACCTGGACCTGAGGAGATCCGGTATCTTTCTCATGAATTTTAAATTTTTCAACAACTCCTTTTTTTGATTCTTTGTTTAAACTCATTATATACAACCTCCTTACTCTATTTAATTTCAATATAAACTACTTATAAAACGTTATTGTACCATATTTTGCTTTTTTTGTAAACATTTTAAAAATTTAAGTCTTTTTGAATCAACTGCCCCACAGCGAATTACTGATTATCAAAGGTTTATCACAGATAACTTTTGCGCAGTAAGTAAACACGATGCCCTCCGACTCCCTTCAGTCGCGAA
>JAGLYT010000104.1 GCA_023132075.1 bacterium | reverse complement strand
ATTGTCAGAAAACCAAAAGTATTTCTTTTTGATGAACCATTATCTAATTTAGATGCAAAACTCAGAATGGAAATGAGGGCGGAATTGGTTAAATTACATAATGCCTTACAAACCACGATGATTTATGTTACTCATGACCAGGTAGAGGCAATGACTATGGGGGACAAAATTGTGGTAATGAAAAAAGGTTTAATTCAACAGGTAGATATTCCTATGGTTTTATACAAAGAACCGGAAAATAAGTTTGTAGCAGGATTTATTGGTAGTCCTCCCATGAATTTTATGGAATGTAAGGTTCTAAAAGAGAAAAAAGGAATTTATTTGGATGAAGGCACCTTTAAAGTAAAAATAATGGAAAAAATGGAAAAAGATATTCATCCTTATTTGAATAAAAAAATAATTTTGGGTGTAAGGGCAGAGGATATTTATGATAAACTTTATGCTCTTGATGCCACGGAAGATAATACCATAATTGCCACTGTGGAGTTGATAGAGCCATTGGGAGCGGAAATTTATTTGCATATGCGTACCAGCCAGGGAAAGGACCTTTTTGTTAGCAGGGTAGATTCCAAGAATAAAGCTAAGGTGGGCCAAAAAATTGAGTTAGTATTTGATATGAAAAAAATTCATATTTTTGATAGGGATAAGATAAAGAATTTTAATGATATGGACTCAGAAAAAGCTGTAAAGATAATATAGGAAAGAAGAAAAATAATTAATTTTTTTTAGCCGACAACGGAGAGAAGAAAGGGAAAAAGATGAAAAAAAAGTATACTATTGGCGTGGATTTGGGGGGGACCAATATTGAAGTTGCGTTGGTGGATAATAAAGGAAATATTATAAAAAAAGTAAAGGTTCCAACCCGGGTGTCGGAAGGACCCGATGAAATAATTAATCGGGTAATTATATTAATTAAGAAAATCATGAAAGATGTTCCTCCTAACAAATTAAACGGTGTAGGAATTGGAGCTGCGGGTGAAATTGATCATCGAAGGGGGAGAATTTGGTTTTCACCCAATCTGTTCTGGGAAAATATTCCTCTGGTTGCTAAAATAAAGAAGAAAATTAATTTACCTATAAGTCTAGAGAATGATGCTAATGCTGCTGCCTGGTATATGCATCAATTAGGGCCGGCTAAAGGGGTGGATAATTTAATCTGTGTAACTTTAGGTACGGGTGTGGGCGGAGGGATTATTCTTAATAAAAAGATTTATCATGGCTGGAAAGGGAAAGCGGGAGAATTAGGTCATATGACCTTGTTTCCTAAAGGATTAAAATGTAATTGTGGTAGTTATGGTTGCCTGGAAAGATATGTGGGGGCGCCATATATTGTAGAGAGAGCAATAAAGAAAATAAAAAAAGGAGAGAAGACCAGTATTCGGGATAAAGTATCCGGGGATTGGTCCAAAATAACCCCTTATCTCTTAGAAAGAGAGGCAAGGCAGGGAGATAAGCTGTCTAAAGAAATTTGGGCGGAAACAGGGGAGTATTTAGGGATTGTTTTAGCCAGCGTAATTAATCTTCTGGACTTAGAGATGATTGTAATTTGCGGTGGAGTTTCTAAAGCAGGAGAAGTTTTATTTGATTCCTTAAAAGATACTTTAAAGAAAAGAATTTTTGGTAAATCACCCGGAATGGTAAGAGTGGTTTATAGTAGGTTAAAAGAAGATGCCGGAGTAATCGGAGCCTCACTGCTTTTCTCTTGATAGGATTTTTTCAATTCAAAATATGGACTTAAGGAAAATTTAAATGAAAAGAAAAGAGTACATAGCCATTTTTTTAATGGCTATTTTTATTTTTATAGCAGTAATAAATGGATATAGTGAAGAGAATGAGGCTATTCATTTTCGTGCTGATTATGTGGAATATGATGAAGATTCAAAAGATATTTATGCCAAAGGAAACATAACAATTAATTATGGTGATGTACAACTTAATTGTAATGAAGCTGCTTTTAATACCGAGGAAAAAAAAATACAGGCCAAAGGAAAAGTAATTTTAAAAGATATACAGGGGACATTTTTCGGAGAGACGATGGAGTACAATTTAGAGACCAAAGAAGGTAAAATTGATAATGCAAAGTTTTCTACTCATCCCTGGTATTGCGGAGGGCCGAAAATAGAAAAAAAAGGTCCTGAAAAGATTATAATCTACGGAGGGTTTTTTACCACCTGTGATTTAGATTCACCGCATTATTCTTTACATAGCAAGAAAATCGTTATTTATCCCGAAAGGAAAATTGTTGCTTATAATGTGCTTTTTTATGTGGGTAAAGTGCCGATTTTATATTTACCTTTTTATATTCAGTCATTAAAAAAACGAAAATATAAATTAGATATGCGTGTTGGTTCTAATACTGAACAAGGGACTTTTGTTAAAACTAAATTCGGTTATCCTTTAAGTTTATACACTTATGGAAAAGTTTATTTGGATTGGATGAGTGAAAAAGGTGTGGGAGTTGGATTGGAATTTGATTATGATGTGCCGGAAGTGACAAAAGGTTCATTTTATGTTTATCATATTAAAGAAAAAGATATTGAAACTGAAAGATGGAATAGTCGGTTTTCTCACTGGCATAGAATTAATCAATCTTTAACCGGGACAGCGGATTTAAACTTTATGAGTGATCGCTTGTTTAATGATGAGTATAAATTTATTGATAGTCCCAGCGAGATTACACCCGATGAGGGGGACTTGTTTAATTATGGGTATAACGAAGCGAGGGTAAATGAAGAGTTAAAGTCACATGTATCTTTAACCTTAAACAGAGATGTGTATCAGGCTACAATTGCAATGAAGAGGAAAGACCATTGGGAAGATGATTCTTTTGAAAAAGAATATGTCTATTCCCCTGAGTTTAGTTTGTCCGGTTTTCCCCGGAAATTGATTTCTATAAAAAATATCCCTCTTTATTGGAGAGGTTCTTTAAATGCTCAAAACTATTATACTTCTGAAATAGGTCATTACTTGTTTTCTGCCGATGCAAAGCTGGGTTTAACCAGTGGATTTCCTTTAAATAGATATATGAGGTTAACCCCTGAAGTAGACTTTCATCAATTTCTGGAAGATGAATGTCATCATAATCAGTATGATACCAGAACTAATTTAAGAATCCATCCTGTCTGGTGGCTGGATATGGATGTGATTTATGATTTAGAAGATACATTATACAAAAAAGACGGGTGTGCTCAAAACATAGAACCATTGGACAAATTATCGAACAGGAATTTATTCAGATTTAATTCTTATACTAATTTTATTATTAGTACAGGATATAATTTTAGAGGAATATTGGAAGGCAAAATGGATAATTTAATAGCTGAGTTGCAATTTATTTCTCCTCAAAAAGAAAGTTACCTTAAAAAGGTTTATTTTAAAGATATTTATGACATAAATGAAGGAGAAAATCATTCTTTACAGGGAGAATTTTTATGGGAAAAGAATGAGAGATGGTATGTTAAAGAACGGTTTAATTATTTGTCTTACAATTTAAATATGATAGATGTAAATACGGGGATAGGATTTTGGTTGATTCCCAAAAAATTAAAATTGGAGGGGAATTTACGATATGATTTTTGTTTTAGTGAAATAAATACTTCAAAACCAACTGAAAAGGAAATTATTATTTGGAAGGATTTACATTGTTGGGAGGCATGGGTTTCCTGGAAAAAAAGAGCGTATGATGAAGAAATCTGGCTTATGTTAAATCTTAAGGTTTTTCCGAACAGAAAATTAGGCGTACATCATAATGTTGAACAAAATGAGTGGGATTTCAGAACAAAAAGTTATTAAAATATATGTGAACAAATTTTATTTGCAATTTTAAAGGCTTTTTGTTACAATTAAAAATTATTAATATGGAATGAAATTTACAACTATTTTAATAGAGGAGGATAGATAATAGTGGAAGAAGAGATTGATTTAAGGGATTATTTAAATATGATTAAAAAAAGATGGAAGATTATTTTAGGTGTATTTTTAAGCAGTATTATAATTAGTGTGGTGGTTTCTTTTTCTTTGCCTAAAGTGTATGAAGTAAGAGTAATGATTAGGATTGGTAAGGCAAGGGATGAATTGCTGGAAACAGGAAAGACTGTTATGAAAGTTTTTGAAACAAAGTCAGTTTTAAGTGATGTAGTCAAAAGACTTAATTTGCCGGTAACAGAAAAAGAAATCGAAAGGATAAAAGGAAAAATTTATATATCGGAAGTGGGAGATGTTTTAGAAGTAAAGGGTAGAGGAAATACTCCTGAGAAAGCACTGGAATTAGTTCGTTTTGTAGCGAAGGTAATTTTAGAGCGGCACGAACTTTTGTTTAACGAAAGAAAATTTTTTTTAAAGGAATATATTTCCGGTGTTGAAAATCAATTGGTAGAGATAGAAAAAAATATAAAAAACCTTAAAAAGAAAATAAAGCGAAACGAACAAACAGATTCCCAGGCTAAAGCTTATATTGTCCAGGGATATATACAAAATCTGGAAAGCAGTTCAGAGCGATATAATAGATTAAAAGTAGAAATGCACGAAAAGCGCTTAGAAGAATCTTATGAGGCGACGCCTTCTTGTATAATTGCTCTTCCCATGAAATCCAGTGTTCCAATACTTCCAAGAAAAAAAATAAATATTTTGATTGCTGCCTTTGTCGGATTAATTATAGGTTTAGGATTGGCCGGTCTTGTTGAATATTTTGAACAACCCGTGAATAAAAATTAATTATTCGAAACATCCAAGTTTTTGTAGTTGCAAATTTTAGTTTGCGTAAAAATTTGGTGATAACCAATAATAAAGTATTTATAATCTTAAAAGTAGGAATAGATAAAGGAAGGATATATAATGAAGGCTTTAGTTTTAAGCGGAGGAAAAGGAACCCGTTTACGGCCCATTACCCATACCAATGCTAAACAACTTGTTCCCATAGCCAATAAACCGATTCTCTTTTATGCCATAGAATCAATAAAGGAAGCAGGGATTAAAGATGTTGGGGTAGTGGTAGGTGATACCAAAGAAGAAATCAGGGCAGCATTGGGAGATGGTTCTAAGTGGGGTGTAAAAATAACCTATATCGAACAGGAAGCACCCTTAGGTTTAGCTCATGCAGTAAAGATTGCCAAAGGATTTATCAATGACGATGACTTTGTTATGTTTTTAGGAGATAATTTAATTAAAGACGGTATTGTTTCTTTAGTTGATAGATTTAGAAAAACTCATCCTGCTTCGCAAATTTTATTGGCTCGGGTTGCTCATCCGGAACAATTTGGAGTAGCGGAATTGAAAGAAGGGAAAGTGTTAAAACTTGTGGAAAAACCTGAAAATCCCCAAAGTGATTTAGCCCTGGTTGGGGTATATATGTTTGATAAATCGATTTTCGAGGCAGTGAAAAACATAAAACCATCTTGGCGGGGGGAATTAGAAATTACCGATGCGATTCAATATTTAATAGACCATAAATTTACTGTTCATCCGCATATTATTGATGGGTGGTGGAAGGATACGGGTAAGTTGGAAGACATATTAGAGGCAAATAGAATAATTTTAGATACTTTATCAAAAAAAATAGAAGGTAAAATAGACAAAAATTCTAAAATATATGGTAAAGTTGTAATAGAACAAGGGGCGGAAATAATTGATAGTGTAATTCGGGGTCCGGTAATCATTGGAAAAAACTCAAAAATTGTTCATTCTTATGTTGGACCTTTTAGTTCTGTTTATTATGATGTAACAATAGAAAACAGTGAAATAGAACATAGTATAATTTTACAAAAGAGTAAAATAAAAGATATAAAAAGAATCGAAGATAGTTTGATTGGGCAAAATGTGGAGATTTTGAAATCTAAAACCAAGCCGATAGCTTATCGTATAATGGTAGGAGATGGGTCAAGGGTGGAAGTGATATAAAGACCGTTTAATTGGTTATATTGGTTTAGA
>JAGLYT010000103.1 GCA_023132075.1 bacterium | reverse complement strand
ATTACATTTCCTAAAGACTTACTCATTTTTTTCCCTTTTTTATCCCGAACGATTCCGTGGATATAAACATTACGAAAAGGGATCATCTCTTCGATTTTTTGTTCGTCTTTAGGATTTAATAATAGTCCCATCATAATCATTCGTGCTACCCAGAGATAAATAATTTCATGCCCGGTTACTAATACAGAGGTGGGATAAAAATGCTTTAATTCCTTTGTTTTTTCCGGCCAGCCAAGGGTAGAGAATGGCCAGAGTGCCGATGAGAACCAGGTATCTAAAACATCTTCTTCCTGGGAAAGAGAGGTGTTTCCACAGTTTGGGCATTGAGTGGGTGTTTCTATAGCAACGATAGGCGGACATGTTGAAAGATTTTCATTATCAGGGCCTTGTTTTTTAGTACAATACCATACAGGAATACGATGTCCCCACCAGATTTGGCGGCTGATACACCAATCATGTAAATTTTCTATCCAGTTTAAATAGGGTCCTGCCCAATGAGAGGGAACGAACTTTACCTGACCGCTTTTTACTACCTCCAGACACGGGGCAATAATATCTTTAACCCTGAGGTACCATTGTTCGGATATTTGAGGTTCTATTGCAGAGTGACAGCGATAACAACAGCCGACGGAATGAAGATAATCCTGGGTTTTTTCCAGTAGATCTTGTTCCGTTAAATCCCGGATTATTTTTTTCCTGCATTCATACCGTTCCATAAAGGCGTATTTTTCTGCCAATTCGGTCATCTTTCCTTCGGGGCCGATAACAGTTACAAAAGGCAGGTTATGCCTTTTTGCTATCTCGTAATCATTAGGGTCATGAGCCGGGGTTATTTTTACCGCACCTGTCCCAAAGGAACTATCTACATATTTATCCGCAATAATAGGTATTTCTCTTTGCATCAAAGGGAGGATACAAGTTTTTCCGATTAAGTGTTTATATCTTTTGTCATCAGGATTGACTGCCACTGCCGTATCCCCCAACATTGTTTCCGGCCGGGTAGTAGCTACAGTGATATAATCACCGGAACAGTTTTTTATAGGATAATTAATATGCCATAGACTTCCTTTTTGCTCTTTGTATTCCACTTCTATATCGGAAAGGCTTGTCTGGCATCGTGGGCACCAGTTGACCATATATTTTCCGCGGTAAATCATACCTTTTTTGTAAAGGGTTACGAAAGCTTCTTTTACCGCACGGGAACAAACTTTATCCATAGTAAATCTTGTTCTTTCCCAATCGCAGGAACAGCCCAATTTTTTTAACTGGTTTAGGATTGTATCCCCTGTTTCTTTTCGCCATTGCCATATTTTTTCCAAGAATTTTTCCCGGCCTACTTTTTCTCGGGTAAGTCCTTCTTTCAGGAGTGATTTCTCCATTACATTCTGTGTGGCTATTCCTCCGTGGTCGGTTCCCGGCAGCCACAAGACATTTGCTCCTTCCATTCTTTTCCAACGGATTAATATATCCTGCAGGGTATTGTTTAGAGCATGCCCCATATGCAGAGAACCGGTTACATTAGGAGGCGGGATAACAATAGTATATGGCTTTTTAGAATCATCGGGGTGGCTATGAAAATAATTGTTTTCCGTCCAAAAGCGATACCACTTTTCTTCCGTAACTTGAGGGTTATAACGCGTAGAAATTTCCACAGGAATTAATCTCCTTATTAATCGTTTTGTAAAAAAGAATGAACTGGATTATACAAAATTTTTATATTTAAATCAACCAATTTTTTCTTGACAGAAAATAAAAGATTTTGTATATTAAAATAGTTTTTAATGGCAGTACCCTAAATTTTCAGATGGAAAGGAAGGGATGGTTTTTTAATCTGGCCGGGGTTTGATTTTGTACAAACTTAACAGAAGTAGGTAAGAGATAGAGGGGGAAGAGAAATTAAACGAATTAAGGAGATAAAAATGAACATAAGAAAAACAATAGTTTTTTTAGTTCTTTTCGGTATGCTTAGCAGTATGGCTTTTGCTGATTTTAGCAGTGTTTCTGTAAGAATGCAGGGAATTAATCCCAGTCTTGCCGGGATAATGGCTGATGAGTATTCAGATGCTATGGCGAATCCGGCTGATTTATTGACTGTAGAAGGTTATCGGGTATTTACAAATTTATCTAATTTATATGGTGGAATGGACGGAAGAAATATCGGTAATGATAGGGCATTAAATGGTACAACTACCGGTGGTACAGGAGCGTCACAATTTTTATTAGGAGCATTTGGAAATCCTTTTCTGGGAAGTTACTTGCCTGATTCTCAACTGGGATTACTTTATAATAGTGGCTCTTCTTTGATTGTTCTACCTAACCATAATAGTGTATGGCCTCCATTGTTCCCGGGCGTAGCGACAACAGGGGAAATTTCCAAAGATGATACTTTTCGGACAGATGCGGACAATAACGGCAGTTACGGTGATGTGGGTGATTCCACTGTATTATCTGGTAACAGCACAAATAGATATAGAGAAGAATATGAAAAAAGTTTGAATTTTCTTTTTGCTCATCAGGTTAATCCTGATTTAAAGGTTGGTATTGACATTGGTACCAGTAACCTTGATTTAGACGGAAATTGTTCTTCCGAAGAGATTATAAAAGCCAGAGATTATCAATCAACTACAGTTATTATATCAACAACTACTACTCCCGCTACCACCGTTGATACATACGAAGATAGTCTTTCAGCTAAAGAAACGCATACTAACAGTATACTAGAGATTGCTTTCGGCGGCCGTTTTCAGGTTAATCCTGATTTGAATGTAGGAGCGCGGGTTAATATTATGCCTGTTTCTTTCGAATATGAGAGAGATGGAATGCCTGTTGTTTCTGAAAGCCATCCGGTAGGTTCGCCTGGTGCAGATACGGCAGTAGAGACAGGTGTGGATCTTAGTGTATTTGCTCTTGCTGGACTGAGTGGTTTGGTGAACAGAGATTTTAGTTGGACAGGTAATTTTTTCACAGGGACTGTTCTGGATGCCAATGAAGTTGGTTCTCAAAAAGAGGATGGAACAGGTTTAGGTTTAGTCCTGGATAGTTTTTATAGCATTACCCCGGAAGTAACCTTGACGGGAGCGATTATTTATCAGAGTGTACCGCGGGATATATCCGCGAGCATTTCGACACCTTATAGTTTGGTTCAAACGGGGGTCACTGTTGATGGTGATAGAGTTGTGGTAGATGATGATAATACGGTTATTAATTTTTCCGGGGATGTAAAAGATAGTACCATTGGAATAACCCTGGGAGGGGAAGCAAAATTAGTGGATAATGTTTTGCTTGGTTTTGGGCTTAATTACTGCAATCAAACTGAAGAAATAAATGGGACAGCTGTTACTACGACGACTAATATTGACTCCTATGATGAGGATAATGACGGGAATGTAACCGATGATCCGGATGACCCTGCTGATACCGATTATCAAACTACCCGTACTGATATAGATACAGGTAGTCACAGTAGTGAAATCAAAACTAATACCATTCAGTTTCCTATTGGCTTAGAGATGAGACCATGGAAAAAATTTGCAGTACGATTGGGTGTAACCCATCAGATCCGAACGGTAAAGGAAACTACTACTGATTGCACGACCAGTGATGGTTGGTGGCACGAAGAAACAGTATCCAATGGAGTTGTTGTTACTAGTGATGAAACAGGTGGGACTAAAACTACTTCAGATAAACGCGTAGAAAGCGAAGAAAACACTACCCGGTCGACACAGTATTACTATGGTATTGGATACGATTGGTCGGAAAATATTTCCTTTGATATTCTTGGCGTGGCTGGTAGTTGGACTATTCTTGATTTAGGTAGCTGGAGAATTGGCTGCACAATGAAGTTTTAATTAGTTAGTCATTAAGTGGTGTAGTTGCCTCATTTATGAGGCTTTGCCCGATTCATCGGGCAGTTGCAAAAGTTAGATAGTAAGAAGAACCCTCATCCTTTAAAGGATGGGGGTTCTTTCTTTTCTCCTTGACAATGCTGTTTAAATTGTGGTATAAATTTGCAGGTAGGATAGGTTCTATATCAGTATAATTTTTTAATATTGCCGGGAAAAACAGGAGAACAAACAGATGAAAGAAAAAAAATATTTGGTGATAGGCAGTTTATTTTTGATTTTATTTTTAGGAATAGGAGCCGGTTATAGCTTAGCCAAGGTGGAATTAGGCGGAGAAATCAGGATGCGCTTCGAAGGAATAAACAACAGTGATTATGATGATGAATTGGCTGATAATTGTACTTTTTCTACCCAGAGGACCAGGGTTTATTTCCGGGGGGATTTAGCCGAGAACGTTTTATTTGATTTAGGGGTGCAGAGTAACGGATATTGGGGAGGAAGTAGTCCGGCAGGATTAGATGAAAATTATAATTATTGGGGAGAAAAAGATGGTTTGAATCCGTGGGCACTTTATCTGGAAAATGCCTATTTAAAATTTATTCAGATAGAGAAAAAACCAATAGATGTTTTTGTAGGAAGGCAGCCTATTTGTTATGGTGATGGGTTAGTACTTGATGATAGTAATCGAGGTTTTGATGCCTTACGCGCTGTTTGGAGATTACCGGCTAATTTAGAGTGGGAAGCATTGACTGTTAAGGGACGGGAAACGGGTAGTTTAATTGATAAGGAAAATGGGGATGCGGGTGGAGAATTGGAATCCAAAAAATATGTAGATGATGGCAAAGATGCGAATGTTTACGGTACGGTATTCAGGTGGTTACCCATTAGAAAAAAAATGGAGTGTTATCTCATTTATGAAGTAGATAAGTCTACTGATAATGCTGTTTTAAGAAATAAATATTTTTACGGGATTCGTTTAGAAGAAAAGATGAAAGAAGGAATTGATTATAAGATAGAGTTCGGAATGAAGAAAGCAGATGGAAAAGATATATTTGACTACGATGGTTATGCTTTGCAAGCCGGGGTTATGGGTTATACCCGGACTGCTTATTTGGGTGCAGTAAGTGCGAAAGTAGAATATTTTCAAGCTACCGGGTCTGAGGATGAACAGGATAAGAAAAACTTCAATCCTGCCTATGCCCGGACTTCCAACAATTATGGAGAATGTTACTATGGTGAATACTATAGTGAGGTTTCTCCCGGACTCACTAATAAAAAAATCACAAATTTTGGTATAGGTGTTTCTCCTTCTAAAAAAACAAGCATAAATTTAGATTATTATATATTTGATTCCTGGACTAAAACAATAAACGGAGTAAGTGATTTAGGGGAAGAAATTGATGTTATTTTGTTTTATAGATATTCGCCTCAGGTAAAATTACGTTTTGTATATGCAATTTTTTTGCCGGGAGAAGCTTCTGCTAACGAAGGAACATCTGCGAGTAAGATTTTAGGTGAAATATTGGTGCGGTTTTAAAAAATAAAAAAATGAAAAATTATTAAGGATAAAAGGCAAAAAGCTCCTTAAGAAAAAGGAGCTTTTTTTGATTTGACAAATTATTTTAATTTTGCTAATATCTGTATTCATACTTAGTTAGTTTTTATGAATTGTTAAAAGTATATAAGTGATTATTTATTGCCGATTTTTCGATTACCGTTATTCGTTAACTGTGGCTAATATATCTTTGTTCTTTAATTTCTGTCAATTGTCATCTGTGAGCTATTAGTTGCTGGAGCGGAGCGACAGCCTGTCCACCAGTCTGTAAGGTGGATCCGCCAGTCAGTAAGGCGGATGGACTATGAACTGTCTTTTGTCTTTGTTTTGAATTTTTAATTTTGAGGTTGAGAATTAGAACAGGGAAAATAAAGCCAAAACATGTTTTTCTCGCTTACGCATAATTTTACCCTGCGGGCACGCAAAAACAAGCTAAAAATGGAAAGCTCGCTTTGCTCAGACAGTTCCATTTTTTTTAACGCTTGTTTCTGCTAAAATTTGCTATATCGTTCGAAACATATTTCACCT
>JAGLYT010000102.1 GCA_023132075.1 bacterium | reverse complement strand
GCCCAGCACTGGCACCATTACCACCCGTTACGGTAACATTCACAGCTAATGAAATACCGGCTAAATAATCAGTATCTAATTGCCCGGTAACCTTTTTGTTAGTACCGGAATTGGTCGTCCAGTCAAGTGCGCAGGTAGTGTCTGTAGCATTATTCAGCCCACTACCAGCCGTCGCAGTATTAATGGTCAGAGTAATATTACCCCCGGTAACAGCCAATTCATTGACTGCAACAACCATAATGGTCACCTGCTGGTTATCATTATTAGCCGCCATTATTATCCCGCTTATTCGCCAGATAAATCCAACTACTATTAAAAAAAATACTATTCTTTTCATTTTCATACCCCCCTGGATTATATTACTTTTTCTTTTTTTAGTCAAATATTTAATTTCCAAAGATTTAATTTAATTTATTTACTTTGCATTTGTTTTACATTGATGTTCTTTAAAGACACTGCATTGAGGAAAAAATTTCAAGAAAGAATAATTTTTAATTTTAAACAAAGGTTGTCCGGGAAAGGTAAACAGCAGTATTAAGATGTTTTGTATAGGCATCAAATATATAAAAAAATATCAGTCAATTCATTTAAAGAAACTGATATAAAAAAATAAAAAAAAATCACCAATAAAATTGATATAACAAGAATTTTTTATTCAGTATTACTTATTTGCTAAGGGGGGGATTTCTCCCCCCCCTTGTTTTCCCCCTTTTAGTCTATATATTACTGATCAAGGATTGTATAAGTGACAGTCTTTGTCTCACTGGCCGGAGAAGCAGTGGGAGCTGATGCTGTATAACCAAGGGTATTAGCACTAACAAATTCATTATGCATTCCGGTGACCAGATCCACTGCACTGGCACTAATAAGTGTTTGCTGCCCAGCACTGGCACCATTACCACCGGCCACAGTAACATTTACGGCTAATGCAATACCGGCCGAATAATCAGTATCTAACTGTCCGGTAACCTTTTTATTCACACTGGAGTTGGTCGTCCAGTCAAGTGCACAAGTATTGTCTGTAGCATTAGTCAATCCACTACCAGCCGTTGCGGCACTAATGACCAGGATAGGATCAACCCCTGTAATAGCCAACTCGTTAACTGCAGATACCGTAATGGTTACCGTATGGTTATCGGTATTGGCGGCCATTACTATCCCGCTTATTAGTAGTATAAGTCCTATTGTTATTAAGACGATTATTGATTTTTTCATTTTTCTTTCTCCTTTAAATTGTTTTTGCTTTGTAATTTTTTAATTTGATTTTACTTAGAGATACTTCATTGAGGAAAGAGAGGTTTTCAACAAAGAACAACTTGTAGTTTTAAAAAAAGGCCATCTTTAAAAAAGCATACAGCAGTATCCGAGTATCTTGTATTATCAGATGATTTTGTGATTTTTAATTTATTTAAGTTTATTATGGCTAATTCTATATCCCCTATTTTTACTCTTTTCTTGATAACACCCCAAATGTTCAAACTATTATCCCAATAATTCATACTGTTTAAAAATAAATCGTTACAATCTTTTACCGGTTTGTTTTCCTCATCGCGAACATCCAAATCAGGAAAAATCAAATAAAGAGGTAATAATTGCATCTTTATCCTTAAGTAAAAATCCGAGGAAGTTCCGGGTAAAAATAAATTACTATCAACAGAGGAAGCATAAATATTACCTCCCCACATAAAAAGTATAAAAAAGATAAAAAAGATAAAAGTTCGTTTTTTCATTTTTTCATTTCCCTTTTTTACTTACATAAAAAAAACCAGGTTATTTCGCTTTTTCTGCGGTTAACCTGGTTTCATTTTTTTTCACTCTCTTGGTAACCCAGCTTTCCACTATAATTGTGGACCCGCAGTTTTGCGCCCTTCGGTTTCCCGAAGTTTGCCTTTATCAGAGTAAATATCAACATCCTTATTTAATTGTCATTTTACGGCCTTGTGACTATTATCACATCCTTCAGTCTAAAAATAGCACCTTTTTAATATTTGTCAAGAGTAAAATTTACAATAATAATTTTATTGTTTTACTCCCTCAGCAATATCATTTAGCAACGGATTTTTATAACTCAGCAATCATTTTATCAAATTGTTCTACCGTTACTGCCGGAAAGGTAGAAAATGAGATTCCGGTTAATTTATTTAATACAATTGATGCTTTCATTGCTTCCTCTAAACCGGGAAAATCAATAATAAGCGCTAAATCATACCCTCCAACCAGGGCATACATGGAATTCACTTTCCCTCCAAGTTTCTCAATACTGCTAACGGCTTCGTTTGTGCGTTCTGAGGAAAGCCCTTTTACTGCTTCTGATGAATACTTACCCAACATAAAAAATCTTGACATACCAACCTCCCTTTTAAAATTGATTTAAGATTTAAAATCACAAACGTATTTTAATGTAACCATCTGCTTCCATCAAATATATTTATATTTTCAACCAACCAAAAAAAGTTATTTTGTTATAATCGAAACCTTTTTCATTAACACCTTTTCCATAGGACAATCCTGATTATTTCTGGGAACATTAACAATTTTATTTACTACATCCATCCCTTCTATAACCTGCCCAAATACTGTATGACGGTTATTTAGCCAGGAAGTAGGCTTAACCGTTATAAAGAATTGACTGCCATTGGTATTGGGTCCGGAATTAGCCATGGAAAGCATTCCCGGTTTATTATGTTGAAGCTGGGGATGAAATTCATCCTCAAACTTATATCCCGGACCTCCCCGCCCTGTTCCTGTCGGGTCTCCGGTTTGAATCATAAAATCAGGAATAACCCGATGAAAAATAATTCCATTATAAAATCCTTTCTCTGTAAGTTTTATAAAATTTTCCACAGTTAGCGGAGCACGCTCCATAAAAAGTTCCACAACAATCTTCCCATGATTTGTTTCAATAACCGCTTTAGGCAAAACAACCTTACTTGAATCTTTTTTCATCTGATTTTTCATAACCCACCCCGTTAAATTAATTTTTATCCATTCGCCTTTACTTTCAATAGATTTAACCGCTGCCGCAGGAGTAAGTGTACCGACAACTTTATTCCCTTTAACTCCAGGCTTATCCTGGTAAACCTTAACCCCATCCCGGATTGGGTTAACCTTCTCCCCCCAGAGATACCCGGAAATGAGCATCATCACCAAAAACATAAAAACAAACAAACGACGCATACTTGCCTCCTTTCTAAAAATATATTTGCCCTTAATATCTGTATCTTTTTCTATTTAACATGAGATTTTCCTTCTTAATTTTAATCACCTGTATAAAGCTTTAATTGTTCTTTGCACCAAGAACATAACTCATTACTTTTTTGGTCATGTTCAGTCAAATTATGAGGATAAGCCCGAATACAAGTAGGATTCGTACAACGCGGAATACCAAGAATAAAAAAAGAACTGGATATCCCCTGTTTTACCATACGATTACACAATCTTGTCCGATTAGGAGGTTCCCGGTTAAATTCTGCTAAAAACCGGTGATAGGACATCACACCGTAATTTTTCTCTGCCCACCCGAAAAGAAAATTACTGTTTCCACTAAAAATATCTTCCCGGGTTATTCCCAAATAACCCTCAAGTTTAGACCCTTCCTCAATTATATATTTCTCTTTAAGTTCTGAAATCAACCGTGAGGCATTAAATTGCCCTTGATTTTCTAATTCTTTAAATCTTTCGTTTTGTTCAGGAATTAATCTCAAAAAGCTAACCAGCAACTTCCTCTTTGTATCTATCGTGTATTTATCCAGATAACTGCGGTCAAACTTTCCAGGGTTAATCTCCTTTTCCATAATAGAATAGCTGATACCCATTTTTTCCTGCAGTTTGTCTTTTACCTCCAATAAAAGACGCTTATTCACTTTCCCTATAGGAACTATAATCATTTCCGGATTCTCAATCAATTTCCCCTTTGTTTTATTTATACTTTTAACCGGTTGAATACCCATGTTAGAAAGAAATTCTTCCGCCTTTATTAAAAGCTCTTCGTCTTCTGTATATTGACATACAATCTTTACTTTTTCTACCGCCTGTTTTTTGTCCCCATATTTATACATAAGCTGTGCCAGCTTAAGTTGATAATCCAAACGCCAACTATTGACCCTTAATCCTTCCTGATAAAGGAACATAGCGTCTTTATCATTTCCTTCTTTTTCATAAATTTCTGCCAACACAAAAACATCTTCCACGTTCCTTCTCCGGGTAACATTGTCTTTTTTTAAAAACAATTCTACTCGCTTTTTAAGTTTTTCTTTATCAATTGATGATTTCTTTTCTATACCGTTACAAAAACCAGCACATAAAAATGAAATCATTAATATTTTAACAATGAAACATCTTAATAGTTTATCAATCATCATATATTTTATCTTCCCCCTCTCCGCTAATGTCAAAAATGTTTTATTTTTTGTCTTTGCCTACGGACTACCGACTCTCTTTCTCTTTGATTTTGCTGAAGCAAAACGACAGTCCTTCAGTCAGTAAGGCAAATGCCTCTGTACATTAATGCCTTCGTGCCTTTTTTTTTGCCATTCGCAGTTTTTTGTCTCTAACTAACCAATCTAAACTCCGCCATAACAGACTGGCGAGACAAGCAATTTAACTGTCTTTTTCTTTTATTTTTAAACCAATTGAAACTAATTTAAACTAATAAAACCAATGCACAGTCTTTAACTTTAAGCGCTTTCTTATTCTACACGATTAAATTTTATAAATCCAATAATATTAAATACTACTATTAAAATAAAAGTATGCAGCATCGGTGAAAAACCCCTTACATCCAACGATAACATTCCCAACGTATTCATAGAAACAGCCAATAACGGAACTATCGGAGGTAAACATTTAATAATAATTCTAGCCGGATTTATTAACCACGGATAATTAATCCATTGGACTAAACGATTTAAATTAACCGCTCCAAAACTACCCAGAAAGACCAAAAAGGCTAAAATCCCGCTTAAACCGGTAGGAATAAAAGTATATATCATTATTATAAGAGATAAAAAAAGAATTCCCATCAATAAAATAAATCCCATCCCTAAAAATATATTAAGGTTTAACTGTTTGGTATGAATAAAAATGGTTCCCCACAATCCACTGGTGATTACTAACCAATTCAAAAAAAGCATCTCCATCAATCCCAGAGTAATGCCAAAGAGCATCTCCCACCTTCTTATCGGTTTAGACAATATCAATAACATTTTTCCGGATTCCAATTGATCCCGTAGTATTCCAAGAGAAACAAATACGACTATAAGAACCATAAAAATAACTATAAAAATAAAACCAATTTCAACGGCCATAATAAGGGGGCTTTCCCCCTTAAACCCCTGTAATTCTTTCACTACAAATGGCAAATGAGCCATAGAACCAAATAATAAAGAGAGAAAAAGAAGCCCATACATTACTCTATCCCGTAAGGATGCCTTGAACACATTTTGAGCTATTAAATAAATTATCTTAATTCTATCGATCATCTTTATTCCTCATTCAACACCGATTAATCTCAGAAATCCTTTATCCAGTGACCCCTGTCTGGTTAATTCCCGAGTAAGTTCCAAAGCTACTAGTTTACCTTTGTTTATGATAGCTACTCTATCAGATACTTTTTCTACTTCGGAAAGAATATGGGAAGACAAAAAAACAGTTCTACCCCTTTCTTTCAACTTAATCAGCATTGACCGGAACCGGTTTAAAATTAGCGGATCAAGATAAACAGTCGGCTCATCCAATATAAGCAATTCCGGATCATTAATTAACGACTGAGCCAAACCAAGTGCACGCTTTTGGCCAATTGATAAATTCTTTACAACCTCTTTTCTTTTATTCTCCAGTCCCAGTTCATCCAGGAGAACATTTATCCTTTCTCTTTTTTGCTTATCAGTTAATCTAAAAAAAGAACCATAAAAATACAATAAATCTTCTACTT
>JAGLYT010000101.1 GCA_023132075.1 bacterium | reverse complement strand
TAGGGGATACTATTACTGTATCCGGCAGTATTACTGCTATTACTGATGGTTTATTAGGCAATGTTTGTGTTGATACCGGGACTATCAGCGGAACGTTTGAAGGAATAGACACTGTGTGTCCTTATGTGTTATCATGTTTACCGCAGGATAAAGAGAACGGGGTTAGCCCCGATGTTGTTATTCAGATAAGTTTCAATGAAAGGATGAATGAGGAAAAGACTAAAGGAGCGTTCAGCATTAAAGGGATTAGGGATAAAGATGGGCAAGAGATTGATGAACTAATTTCCGGGGTGGTTTCTTATGATACGGATAATTTTAAATTATTTTTTACTCCTGATTCTGGCCTGAAGAAAAATTTTACTTACCAGGTTACCATTACCTCCGAAGCTACTGATACGATCGGCAACTCTTTACCGGAAGAACGGTTTACTTTTACTACTATAATTGATTACACCAAAAATAATACGGTACTAAGCTGGGGTGAGGAAACCAGATTATCAGTTTTACCCTCCGGTTTGTCTGTGGATTTTTTCTTTGTAATTGATCCCGGTTCGCAATGTACGGAATTAAGTAATATTCTTCAAGCTAATGATAAATTTAAATTAGACGATGATCCATTTAATTCTATTTTAGAGGATACTATAACCCGAATAAATACTTTTAATAGTGCCAGGGGGATTTTAAAAGACAACTTTAATTTGCCCATAACCGTAACATTATCTTATAACGATGTTGCTCCTGCAGATGGAATAGTGGATGGTACTATGCCTCCGGTTCGGGAAGGAACCTTACAAATGTATAGATTAGATGAAAATTCGAATCTTTGGGTAAGGTTAGCTAATTCAGTAGTTGATTCACAAGCAAATACGGTTTCTGCTTCCAGTATCCATACCTCTGTTTTTGCCCTTGCCGGGTCATCATACAGTGATTTGTTTTATGCCTATGCTTTTCCCGTACCGTTTAAACCAAGCCGGGGGGATAGTGAAATTATTTTTGTTAATTTATCACCAATGGCTACGATAAGAATTTTTACTCTCAACGGTGAGTTGGTAAAGAAAATTGAACATACTTCCGGAGACACTATTTTGTCCTGGGATGTTACCAATGACCATGGTGAAAAATTGGCGAGCGGGGTGTATCTTTATTTAATTAAAAACGAAAAACAAAGTAAAAAAGGAAAGTTGATGATTGTCAAATAACAGTTCCGGCAGTTAATTTTTTGAGGAGTTAAAAAGTGAAAGGAATAAGAAGGGTCAAAAAAATAATATCCGACCAAAAAAATGCAGGTTGTTTTTTGATTTTTTTTAGTATATTTTGTTTTATTCCTTATAATCTTTTTGCTTCTTCACCGGGTACGACAGGAGCAAATTTTCTGAAAATGGAAATAGGGGCAAGGCCGGTTGCTTTGGGAGGGGCGTTTGTAGCGGTTGCTGATGATGCCAATCTTATCTATTGGAATCCGGCAGGCCTTTCCGGAATTGAGCATAATGAAGTAACTCTAATGCATAATGAAAGGGGAGAGGAAATCAGATATGAGTTTCTTGCCTATGTTCAACCGGTAAAAGTACTTAAAGGCGGGTTAGGAGCAAGCGTTTCTTTTTTGAATGTCGGCGGTATTGAGGGGTATGATCCCTGGGGAGTAAAAACGGGAGAACTATATTTTCACGATTTTGCTTTTAGTTTAGCATATGGCCGCCGATTAATCGGTAAGCTTGATGGGGGTATTAATTTTAAGATTTTTCAGGAAATATTGGATGATGAGAAAGTAAATGCTTATGCCGTAGATATTGGTTGGTTATATCCTTCGCCGTTAAAATCCTTGGTATTCGGCCTTAATATTCAAAATATAGGATCCCCGATAAAGTTTATTGATGATGAGGATGAGCTTCCTCTAAATATAAAAGTGGGGGGAGCGTGGAAACATGAATTGTTTGGTAATGATTTAACTACGGCTTTGGATTTTAATTTTCCCCGGGATAACGATTTTTTTCTTAATCTGGGAGGAGAATTTTGGGTGCATAATGCAATTGCCCTGCGAATAGGCTATAAATCGCGGGATGATTTAACTAACGGGTTAAGATTAGGATTAGGATTTAGGGTTAAAGGGTTGAATTTAGATTATGCCTTTTTATCTAAAGAGGATTTTGATGACGGCCATAAAATCAGCATTTCTTTTCGTTTTGGCCGAAATTACGAAAACACTCAAATTGAAAAAAACATTGAAGAATCTTTTTTGCGGGGAAAAAAATACTTTTTAAGAGGGGATTTACTTAATGCACACAAAGAATTTAAAAACATTTTAGCTGTTGCTCCGGGGCACGAAAGGGCATTGGAGTTGCTTGCCCGTACACGGGTGAAAGTGGAAGAAGTAATTACCTTAACAAGTATTGATGAATATTTGAGCAAGGGAAAGAGATATTATCATGACGGAGAAATGATTCGTGCCCGGGCGGAATTTGAAAATATTCTTGAACTTGTTCCCGGACATCAAGAGGCAAAAGAATATCTGGTTAAAATGGAAAAGAGATTTAAAGAAGTTATAAAATCTTTTTTTGACAAAGGATTTGAGTATTATGAGAACGGTAAATATGTTGAGGCAACGGGGGAATTTAATAAAGTTTTGACCCTTGATACTAATTATACGCAGGCCCGGGAATACATTGCTATAATCAAAGAAAGACAACGAAAAATTAAAGAAGTTAAGAAAGCGCAAATAATAAAGCGGCGTTATGAGAAAGGAATATATCTTTATAAAGAAAAGCATTTTGTAAATGCACTTCACGAATTCAAAAAGGTGTTGTCGGTAAATCCTAAGTATAAAAAAGTATCATTTTATATAAAGCAAAGCAAAAGAAAAATGGCCGATTTGTATTTCAGGAAAGGATTATATATGTATCAAAAACTGAAATGGAACAAAGCCCTTATAGAGTTCAAGAAGGTGTTAGCTTTAAATCCCAGGCATTCAAAAACAATTGATTATATGGCTCAGATTAACAAAAAACTCAGTAGTGATTGTTGCCGGGAGGCAATAGTGCTTTATAAAGAAAACAGATTATTGGAAGCAATGAGTAAATTTAAAGAAGTGCTTGAATTGGATTCGCAAAACGAATTAGCATCAAATTATTTAAAGGAAATTCAGGATAAAATAAAAAAGATTAATAATACCCAATCTAATGAATACAATAAGCAGGGGTTAGTTCAATACAGTAAAGGTAATTTGAAACAGGCGATTAAATTGTGGGAAAAAGCCTTGGTTCTTAATCCTGATTTGGAAATGGCCGGAAAAAATTTAAAAAGAGCACAAACAGAATTGGAGCAAAATCATAGGGAGTAATAGTATTGAAATTAAAATCAAAGTTTAGTTTTTTAGCTACCTTATTGGTAGTGTTTATTATTTCAGGGGTAAGTATTTGTTGGTTTATTGCCGAGCGGCGATATATGATTAATCAATTAAAAGAAAATCAGGTAAGTCTTGTTGATGGATTAGTTCAGGTGAGTAAAGAATATTTGATCACTAAAGACCAAATTCTTCTTCTTAATTATATTAACTTTCTTGTTCACAATAAGAAAATTGTTTATGTCATATTTTCCGGGGTCGATGGCAAAATACTGGCTCATACAGATATTCATCGTTTAGGGGAAACAGATAAGACTATTGTAGGAATAAAAGCAATTAAAACGGAGAAACTCTTTATTCAATCCTATCAAAATAAAAAAGGAAAAGTGATAACCGATTATGCTCTTCCTGTATTTATGGAACGGAAAAAATCCGGTATTGCCCGTATTGGATTTTCCCGGGAAGAATTAAACAAGGCAATAAAAGAAACTGTTTTTCAAACAGGTAAACGGATTTTTGGTATTACTCTTGTTGGTTTAATAATCGGAATATTAGGTTCATTAATCCTGGCTCAAACGCTGACCAGGCCGATTAAAAAATTAACTTCCGGGGCAAAAATGATTGGCAAAGGGAAATTAGATACGATTATTGAAGTTAATAATAAAGATGAATTGGGAGCTTTAGCCAAAGAATTTAATCTAATGGCATTTCAGTTGAAAGAATTAGACCAGATGAAACAGGACTTTGTTTCCAGCGTAACCCACGAATTACGTTCGCCGTTAACTTCCATAATGATGTATATTGATCTTTTTTTTAAGGGTGCAACAGGGGAGCTTACCGAAAAACAAAGAAACTTTTTAAATATAATGAAAAATAGTTCTAAACGATTAAATAGTTTTATTAATGATCTTTTAGATATTGCTAAAATAGAAAGAGGTAAAATGGAACTTATTAAGGAACCCTTGAATATGACAACGATACTTCAAGAAACAATACAATTGTTTAACATTCAAGCCGATGAAAAAAATATAAAAATTTACTCAAAAATTCAGGAAAACATACCGGTGATATCTGCGGACCAAAATAAGATACGGCAGATATTAAATAATCTATTAAGTAATGCAATTAAATTTACTCCGGAAAAAGGGATAATAAGTATTGAAATTCAAAATATTTCGGAATATTTACAAGTCAGCATAAGTGATAACGGTATGGGGGTTCCTCCCGAAGACTTAGAAAAAATATTTGATAAGTTTAAACAGGTTAGAGGTGTAAAGAATAAAATAAAAGGACACAAAGGAACCGGTTTGGGGCTGGCAACTGTTAAAGCCATAGTGCAACTTCATAGAGGGGAAATCTGGGTAGAAAGTATCTTGGGAAAAGGAAGTACTTTTTATTTTACATTGCCGAAGGTAAAATAAAAGTTTTGATTTTTGTTAAGTTTATTATATAATTATCAATAGGCATGAAATTGTATTTAATAGTAAAGCCATATTAAAAGATAATTAACTAAAAGGGGAAGATATGGGAAAGGAAAAAATATTGGTTGTTGATGATGATAGTAATATTCGAAATGGTTGTGCCGAATGTCTGATAGGCGATGGATATGACGTTGAAACGGCAGAAAACGGAGAGGATGCATTGTGGAAAATAAAAAACGATGCCTATTATAATATTGTTCTTACTGATCTGGTAATGGGAGAAATTGGCGGAATTGAATTGCTGGAGTACGTAAAAGCACATTTTCTCAAGTGTGAAGTTATTTTAATGACTGCTTATGGGAGTGTGGAAACGGCAGTAAAAGCAATGAAAGAAGGAGCTCATGATTATTTATTGAAACCATTTGAAAAAGATGAAATGAAAATAATTATAGCTAATGCTCTCAAGATGAAAAGTTTAGTCAGGGAAAATAGATATCTGCGAGGAGAATTAGAAGAAAAATACAAGTTAGATAATATTATAGGCAAAAGTCCCCAAATCCAAGGGGTATACAAGATACTAAGAGAGGTAGCCAATACCAAGGCTACTGTTCTTATCCAGGGAGAAACCGGTACTGGGAAAACGCTGGTGGCACGGGCTCTTCATTTTAATAGCTCCAGAAAAGAGAAACCCTTTATTCATGTAAACTGTGCTGCTTTCCCAGAAGGTCTTTTGGAGAGTGAATTATTTGGGCATGTTAAAGGTGCTTTCACCGATGCGGTAGCCAATAAACCAGGCAAGTTTGAACTAGCTAATGGGGGTACTATTTTCTTGGATGAGATTATTGAGCTGAGTCCGATGCTGCAAGTCAAATTATTAAGAGTACTACAGGAAAAAGAATTTGAGCGGGTAGGCGGGGTAAAAACTATTAAGATAGATGTGAGGGTTATAGCAGCCACTAATCGTGGTGTAAAGAAAGCACTGGAGGACGGTTCACTCAGGGAAGACTTGTACTATCGCTTAAATGTGGTCTCTGTCAAGATACCCCCCTTGCGTGAACATAAAGAGGATGTCCCACTTTTAGTAAACTATTTTCTTCAAAAGTTTAATCGAGAGTCAGGTAAGAATATAAAAGGGGTTTCTCCAGAGGCTATGGATGTATTGATGAACTACAGTTGGCCGGGTAATGCAAGAGAGGTAGAGAATGTT
>JAGLYT010000100.1 GCA_023132075.1 bacterium | reverse complement strand
TCCTTTTAAATCCTCAATGTACTGCGTGGCAGAAAAAGCAGCTGTTGCCCCATCTCCGCAGGCAGTTACAACTTGAAACAATAATTTTTTACGGCAGTCTCCGCAGGCAAAAATACCTTTTGCCTGCGTCTCCATATCTACACCGGTGACAATGTAACCTTTTTCATCTAAAGCTACAAGGCCTTTTAAAAAATCTGTATTGGGCAACAATCCTGCAAAAATAAAAACTCCATCACAGGAAATAATTGTTTCTTTTTCTGTTTTGGCATTCTTTAACTTGACTGCCTTCACCTTATCCTCTCCTGCAATCTCAATAACTTGCGAATTAAAGACTAACTCTATTTTTTTATCGGTCGATACTCTTTCCTGTAAAATTTTTGTTGCCCGCAAGCGGTCACGCCGATGAATAAGAGTAACTTTATCGGCGAATTTAGTTAAATGCAATGTTTCCTCTATGGCCGTATCCCCTCCGCCGACCGCCACTATATTTTTCCCTTTATAAAAGGCTCCGTCACAAGTAGCACAATAAGAAACCCCTCTCCCCAGAAATTCCTCTTCTCCGGTAATATTTAATCTTTTCGGTTTTGCCCCGGCAGCTATAATTATGGCCCGTGCCGTATATTCTTTTTGTTGTGTAACAACCTGCCATAATTTAAAATTTTCTTCTTTTTTTGCTTTTATGTTCTGCACTTCTTCAGCAACAATTTCCAGGCCAAAAGCCTGTGTTTGTTTTTTAAATCTATCAATTAAATCAAATGTTTTAATTCCATCAGGAAATCCGGGATAATTCTCAATTGTATCCCCCAGAAGAATCTGGGAAGAAAGAGAAAAACTTTCCATGAGCAACGTTTTTAATCTTGCCCGGGAAGCATATAGACCGGCTGTCAATCCCGCCGGCCCTCCCCCAATAATAATAAGCTCATAAATATTTTCCTGATTCACTTAAAAAACCCCTGCGGATTTTAAAATAATCCCTGCCCCTATAACGATAAGCAATATCCCCGTTATCCGGGTAATTAGATTAAATCCTTTTTTTACTTTAGCCAGCCACCCCATAATCTTTCCTATACTTAAGCTAACCAAAAGGAAAGGAATCGCTAATCCCAACGAATAAAAACCGAGCAGCAAAATTCCTTCGGTTAAATTTTTTTTAGTAGCAGCTAAAGCCAGAATACTTCCTAATATGGGTCCTACACAGGGCGTCCAACCCAAAGCAAAAACAGCACCCACAATAAAGGAACCAATAAATGTAGCCGGTTTGCAAACAAGATGAAATTTTTTTTCATATTGCAAACGTTTAACTTTAAAAATTCCACACACATGTAAACCAAACAAAAGGATAATTGTCCCACCGATCAATTCAATCAGTCTTTGATTGGCAAAAATAAGGTTTCCCAGATAAGCTGCGGATGCTCCCAGTGATATAAAAACAACCGAAAACCCTGATATGAACAAAAGGGTCTCTATAAATATTTTTCTAAAACTATTTTGCAAGTTTTCTGTATCCACTCCCTGAAGCTCATCCACGGATAAACCGCTAATAAAGGAAATATACACAGGAAGTAACGGTAAAATACAAGGAGAAAAAAAAGATAAAATTCCCGCACTAAAAGCAATTAATATGGAAACATCTTTCACTCTTTAACCTCTTGAGCAAAAAGCTCTTTTATTTTATTTTCAAAGGTTTCCTTCGGATTTAAACCAACATATTTCTCAACTTTATTACCATTTTGGTCAATAATAAAAGTGGTAGGAATAGCCCTAACACCTCCATATGCTTGAGTAACTTCCCGGCCACCCAGGACAACAACATAATTTATTCCCATTTCTTCAATTTTAGATTCTAAACTGGCTCTTTTACCCTGGTCTAATAAAACACCTACAACTTCCAATCCCTGCTCTTTATATTTTTCCCGTAGAGCAATAAAATCCGGAATCCCTTTACGACAGGGTGGACACCAGGTAGCCCAAAAATCGAGAATAATGACTTTTCCCTTTAACGAAGACAAGGTAAATGATTCTCTGTTCAATTGTGATAAAGTAAAATCAGGTGCATTTCCCCAACTTACCTCTCCCGGAGAAGAACTCTCAACTTTTTCTACTCTTTCCAAATCATTACTTAGTTGTTTCTCATTTTTTACAGAAACAGCTTCACTGCTACATCCTACTAATCCGAGCATTACAAAAACAAACAAAAAAACTTTCCAGAACATCAAAATTTTCCTTAACATCAAACTACCCCTCCTTTTAATAATTTCAAAACATATCGTGATAAAACTAATCCCCTGTCAAGTTTAATTACAATGACCCAACGCCAATCTGTTCTGCCGGTATTTGTTGTGCTTTTAAAATCATTTCCCCGAGTTTACAACCAATATGTTGAGCTACTATAGGGCACTTCACCTTGAAAAGAAAAAATATGGGTGCTTCTTCGCTGGAAAGCGCCTCAAAATTACCTTGCCCTTTACTAATAATTAATTCTGATTTCTGAAAAATCTTAAGAAATTTTTCGGAACAAAGATTTAAAATCGTTCCCGGAGTATCTACCCCGCTGGAAATAATATGTGCGTATTTATCTATGCCGCAAGTTTCAGCATCTTCAATCAAGGCATCATTAATTACCGGCTTATCCCTTACCACATAAATAATTTCTTTGTTCAATCTACTAAATTCCTCAATTAAAAGGCGGTCAAAAACTACTTCCCCCGCATTATCAGCTAAATAAAGAATACTTTCCGTTTGCCTGAGAGCATCTTTAAATATTTGATAATCAAACACATCTTTTTCTTCCCGGTTATCCAGATTAAAATCCAGCTTTATGATTTTCTCCATTTCCTTTTCTACATTTACGTTGCTTTTTACTCCGTAGTCTATAATATTACCTAAAATGGAAAGTTTCAAAGCAGTTAAAAGCCTGTCTCCTGACTTTTCTATTTTTTGTTTTAATTCGGGTAAAAAACTTAGAGCCAGGTTATTACTTTTTTCTTTGATTTCTTTATAAGGATCATAATTTTGAGTCTCTCTCTTTACTACCCCGTATACTACCTTCCCCATTTCCGGAGGACTGGAGGATAGGGGAAAATCAACTACTGCTCTGGCAATTTCATCTATTATTTTTTTCTGACTGAAGTCATCCGCACCAGCTATACGCGCTGCTTCTAACGCCTGTTTAAAAAAACAAGGGATACAATCTAAATATGTTTTCACTTTTTTAGTTCCTTTCCTCTTCTTTTACAAGTATCTTCCCTGGTAAAAGGTATTACTTTCTTTTTTTCCACCTCATACACAGAAATAACTTTCACCCCTTCTATGCTGTTAAAATGAGCTATAATCTCCTTTAGTTTTTCTTCCGAAAGAGGTAAAACACCCGAAGGCCTTAAAGGTGTATTAATTTGAATCTCAGCCGGTTTTATTTCCCGACATAAATTAGCTAATTCTATGGCTTCATTTTTGTTTTTTTCCACGAACATAATCTGAAGAGCAAATTTCCCTTTATACCCCTGACGAAATTTCTTTATTCCCGTCAGCATATCTTCAAACTTTATAGCCGGAAACGGATTATTTATCGATTGAAAACTCCCGGATGTCCCGGCATCTAATTTTGCCATTACCAAATCAGCTAAAGCAAGGTCTTCCCTTACCTCTTTTTTATTTAGCAGGGAAGAATTTGTTATAACCGCTATTTTTTCCCTCCTTACTTCTTTCACCGCTCTAATCATTTCACCCAGATTAAGTGCCAGAGTAGGCTCCCCTCTTCCGGAAAAGGTAATATAATCGATTTCAGCCGGAGGTATTTTTTTTATCTCTTCTATTATCTTGAGGGTGGGAACAAATACCGCTCTCTTACACTTAAATTCCAGAGTCCTGCCTATCTGACAATAAAGACAATCATAAGTGCAAATTTTCTCCTCTTGTGAAAGGGGATCTATACCTAAAGACTTTCCCAACCTCCAGGAAAAAACCGGACCGTAAATATATTTATATTGATTCATTACAATTTATTCTCTCTTTTTAGATTTTACAAATAACAAAGAAAAACTTCTCTGATTTAAATTTTCCCGTCTTTAAAAATCAGGTTAAATTTGATTATTTTTCTTTACCACGATTTTTCTGGGCTTTATTTTTCCTATATCATCCTCTGTTACCAGGACATAAGACAAAATGCAAAGTTCATCCCCAACTTCCCCGCAACGTCCAGCCGGACCATAAAGAATAATTTTTCCTGAATTTTTTTCTTCCTCTATTGTATAGGTCTCTAATCTCCGACCATTATTAAAATTTAAGACCTGCACTTTTTCTCCGGGCAAAATACCGCTCTCTTCCAACAATCTTTTGTCCACTCCGATACTGCCGTTGTAATCTATTTTTTTTTCGGTAATAACCGCCTTATGAATCTTTGATTTCAACATTTCTCTTAATATCACAGCAATCCTCCTCCCTCTTAATACCTTAAAACATAACTCTACAAGTTCTCTCCAGGGAATTTATTAAAAAATTTTCAAACCCATTTTTACCTTTATATTTTACGCACCAGGCTATGAGGTTTAAATATGTGCTTTTACTTTTTCCTCTATCTGATCCTTGGGAACTGCCCCAATTATCTTATCTACTACTTCCCCTCCTTTAAATATCATTACAGTAGGAATACTCATAATACTGTATTGAGAAGCAATCACCGGAGCATCGTCTACATTTAATTTTCCGACTTTGATTTTTCCCTGGTACTGGTCAGCAATTTCTTCAATCGCAGAACCAATCATCTTACACGGACCACACCATGGTGCCCAAAAATCGACCAAAGCAGGCACTTCCGAACTTAAAATTTCTTCCTTAAAATTTTGATCAGTTAATACAATTTCCATCTTACTTCCTCCTTTTTCTTGTTTTATTTCAGCCCTTCTCTAAAACAGTTTTTTATCCTTGTTGCCTGCTTGCTCTGTCTTACAAATTAGCAATCACGCAAAATGTTGTATTTTGCAGAACTTTTAATAGAACTTACCCTGAAAGGTATTTCTTTGCTCAAGAGCGTTTTCTGTTTTTTTCAATAATTTATCTCTTTCCAAGAGCCACAACGGTTCAACCAAAAACTCCCGGGAACAATCTGCCGTAATTCTCTGAATAACCGTTTCAGGCCAAAGATATTCTAAAAATTCTACAACTAAATCCAAATATTCTTCAAACTTCAACGGCTTATACAATCCTTGCCTAAACATTTCTTCTAATTTCGTACCTTTGATTATATGCAACGGATGAATTTTAATCCCGTCTATTTTAAGAGAAGCAAGTGCTTTTGCTGTTTGGAAAATCATTTGCTTAGTTTCACCGGGCAAACCTAAAATTACATGGACACAAACCTTTATATCTTTTTTTTCTCTGGTAGCTTTAATTACTTTTAAAAATTGCTCGTAAGTATGCCCTCGATTAATAAGCTTGAGGGTTTGAGAATGAACACTCTGCAACCCATATTCCATCCACACTTCATATTGGGGCACATAGGAATTAATTAAAGCTAAAACTTCTTCGTTGATACAATCCGGACGCGTACCAATGGCAATACCGACAATATCTTTGAATTTTTTTATTATATCATATTTTTCTTTTAAAATATCCGGCTTTGCATATGTATTAGTATTCGCCTGAAAATAAACTATGAACTTTCCGGCTTTAAAACGTTTTCTACCATAATCTATTCCTTCTTCTATCTGGAGTTGTAAGGGACGGGAAGGAACTCTGGAATAGAAACTAAATCCCCTGTTATCACAATAAATACAACCGTCTTTACTTATTTTTCCATCTCTGTTAGGACAGGAAAACCCTGCATCCACACTTACCTTATGGACCCTTTCCCCAAAGCGTAATTTTAAATACTTAGAAAATCTATAATATCTTTCCTGCTTTGTCTTTTGTAACATAATTTAAGGGCCATTGGTCATATAAAGCGCACCGTCTATAACAATGCACACATTGACACTGCAAAGATTAA
>JAGLYT010000010.1 GCA_023132075.1 bacterium | reverse complement strand
TATTTTGCCTTTATTTTCCTCGTTCAAACGCCCAAATCCCAATTTTTTTTAACTTATAACTCAGAACTAATAACTTATAACGGTAGTTTCTGTCTGTCATCTGTGAACTGTAGTTTATCATTTAATAATGCATATCTTTTTCGTATCTTTAAACCTTCCTGCTTCTATATGCAATAAATAGGTTCCACTGGCTACTTCATTTCCGCAATCGTTTCTCCCATCCCAATAAATTATTTCCGTACCCCTCTGTTTATCTTCATCTACCAAAACCTTGACTAAATCTCCCAACAATGTATATAACTTAACGGTAATATGAGTATCCTCTACCAATTCTATTTTTATCTGGCAACTTTCTCCTTTATGAGGATCAAATACATTGTTATAAGGCGTAACCTTAATTTTTTCTCCCATTTCTATGCCGGCAGTATCACCGGAGAAATCTCCCCCATCATCATCGTCAGTATAATTTACATTTATACTTTCCGTGCCTACTACTTCTAATCTATTATTGTTTGATACACCACCCGGATTAGTTACAATAGGAAGTCCATTTGTATTCCTGAATAACCCTGTATCATTCCCTGTTTCAATCAGAGTAATAGTTTCACTATCATTGGTGACATTATTAATAACAGTAACTCTTACTATTTCCTGCAATACTGTGTTGGTATTTTCATCCGTATCAGTTACTGTTATATAAATATTCTCATCGGTGTTGTAAAAAGCCTTGTCCATGCCGAAAGAATTAGTAAAAATAGTGATACTACTCCCTTCTTCTTCTCCTCCGATCGCACCCACAACCGGTTCCGGAATAATATATTTACGCAATATAATCCAATCAATTTCAATTTGAGGAGTTAAAGGCGGACCGTAAGAATGAGCTCTGAAAACAAACGGTGCAGATTCGCTTGCTCCCGGAATATATGTACTATTAGTCTCCTGTGCTTCCAGAATTCCATCCAGCCAATAATTAGCCATTATACCATTACTAAACATTGCCATTGTATACCACTGACTAAAAGAAAAATTAATATCATAATTATTTGATGTTCCGTCTTTTTGAGCATAAAATTTTTTATCATTTATACTCAATGGAGGACACCAATATATATATTGACTAATACTATCATTTCCACCAATATAAGCATTAGATTGTCCAATAGAAGGATTATCGTTGTTGCCTGTCACTACTCTTTCTTTTATCTCCCAGCGGTGACCAAAAGGAAAACTTATTATAGAATCAACCCTTGCCCAACTCCCATCTCCGTATACATTAAGCTGTAACATACCACCGGATAAAGTAATATCTCCCGAAGGAGCACTTTTACCAATATCGGTACCGGTAGCTAACTGCCATTTGTTCGTATCTAAAATAATTTCCTGAAAATTATCAAAAAAAACAAAAGTATTATCCCCATTAGAAATGGAATTTACTGATGGATTCCCATAGTAAATATATATTGTGGTTGTAGCAGGCGAAACAGGAATAGAAGGAACCTCTACCCAGAAAGTTGAAGCAACTGAAGGGGTAGAGACATCCAGCCAATAATCAAGCAGAGTCTCTCCATTAACAGCAGTAAATCTAATATCATCAAAATCCGATTGTATATCGGAAACATAAGGAACCTCTACCCTTACCTGATAATCAGTTTGTGCTCCTGATGCAGAACCGGTAATAGTTACCGGCGCCCTCTTTAACCAACCGTCCAACCAGGCCGCTTCTGTTAAACTAACTAATCCAACTAAAATAAATAAAACAAAAATAATTGTTTTATTTTCAAAATATGTTTTTTCCAAAATTCATTTACTCCCTCACAACCAATCTAAACTAATTCAACCAATAAAACCAATGTAACTGTTTTTTTCAACCGTCTTCTAACCGTATTTATTCTTTATTTAATGCTCTTAATCTCTTTTGTTTCGTTTTTGCTCTCCTTAAATACTTCAACGCTTTTGGATGTTTAGATTCTATTTTCAAAACTTCTTTCCAATAAACAATCGCTCCCCCCAATTTGTTTTCCCGATAATATAATATCCCCTGTGCTAAATTAGCTTCTATGAAAAATTGTTTCATTTTTTTATGTCCTGGTGCATATTCCAACCCTTTTTTCCACAAAGTAAGAGCATCAACATAATTACCTTCGTTATATTTATCTATTCCCTTCTCATAAAAAACATATACTTTCTCATTAAAATCTTTCTCTGCTTTTTTTCTCCACATTTTAATTTTTTTATTCCCCGGCTTAATTTCAAGAACCTTGTCCCAACAACTAATTGCTTTATTAAATTCATTTTGTTTGTAAAAGATTATTCCTTTTTTAAAATAGTCCTGTGCTATTTTGTTTATATAAGAAACTGCTTCTTTGTTTTGAGGACTCAATTTTAAAACCTGCCTGAATTTGTCCATTGTTTTTGAATATCTACCCTTTTCATAATGTTTTCTTCCCTCAGCAACAATTGTCTTGATAATTTTTCTCTTTTTTATATCAATCATTTCCCTTATTTTAATCTGCGTATTTTCTATTTTTGCTGTTACTCCTAAATAATTCGGATATCTATCATTAATCCCCTGCCATTCCCTAAGAGATTCACCATATTTACCTTTAACATAAAATCTTTCTCCCGAATCAAGTATAACTTTTAATTCTATTTTTATTTTTTCTATTCCTTCTTTCGCTCTTTTTTCTTTTTTCCCGGATATTTTCCACGCTCTTTTCCATAATTGCGAAGCTTTTAACCATTGTTTCTTACCATAATGCTGTTTTGCTTCATCACAATAGTCTTCCACCAATTTATTTAATCTTTCTTTTGTTTTACTCACATAATCTTGAGCCAATTTATGTTTTGGATTTTTCTCTAATATCCCTTCCCAAACTTCTAACGCTTTTACCCATTTTTTTCTCATAAAAAGATCCATCCCCAACCTAACATCACCTATAATCTTTTTAGTTTTTCTCTTTTCTTTTTTTACTTCTCTTTTCTTTTTCATTGAACGGCCGGAGAACTGAAAGGAAAGTGAAATTCGGTGTTGACTATCCCATCCTTCTCCATACACCCAGGCATAATCTAATTTTACTTTATTAATATACAACCCTATACCATAAGTCATTAACCCCAAATCGTACCCCATTCTGGTTCCTACTCTTCCTGCTAACATATCTTTAAATATATATTCCACTCCTATATTTTCCCTTATTTGACTGTCAATACTTCTTACCACATCTACCGCTCCCTGTACATAATGAATCCGGTTAAATCTTTTTTCATAAGCAGTACCTATTTTTACAGTTAAAGGTAACGGGTCTCCCTCTTCCTTATATTTTATTTCCGTACCTAAATTTTGTAAAACAACGCCAAATCTTAATCCTTTCAACTTCTTATAAGGAAGCCTATAAATCCCACCAACATCTAACGCAAAAGCATAAGCATTGTATTCTTCTATCAAGGTAGTATAAATTGTTTTAAGATTTATTCCCAGCAGTACTTTTTTGATTTCTCTTCCATATCCTAAGCTTAAAACATAATCCGCTTGTACTATTTTTTTTTCCGAAGTTCCATCTAAATAATTTATTTCTATTTCTCCACCCTGCAAAGTAATTATCCCTATTCCTACCGTTCCATATTTACTCTTTCTTTCTTTGTTTTTATCTTTTAAATCGGGAATAATTTTTAATGGATGGACATATCCCACAGAACCATAAATTACATCTGCCAATCCATCCAGGTACATCGTGCTTATTTCCGCTTGTGCAATATCAGCCAATCCGGCTGGATTATAATAAAGGGTATTCATGTCACCTGCTACAGCCACCTGTGCTCCACCCATGCCCATTTGACGGGCACCTATTTCTTGTTTTAAAATAATTCCTGCAACTGTCCCTTCCTTTTCAGCTGCACAAAATATCGGCTGAAGAACACTATAAAAAACAAAACAACCAATAAAAATAATTTTTCTCATTTTATTCGTATTATCCCATTAATTTAATGTTTTCTATTCTTTTTTATCTTCCTATATAAATATAACACACTTTCAAATTTAAGTCACCACACACTTTTTAATCTAATGAAATTGCTACAATACAACCCCCTGCTATAAAAATAAACAAGATATTCTGTATAAAAAGAAACTGGTATGAGGGACTGACAGAATTAATAAAAGCCCGGTTTGTTAAGGAAAAAAGAAAAAAGCAACAAAAGTATGAGGGAATAAAAAGAAAGCAATTTATCGAAGGGATGCAGCAACTAATATAAAAAAAATACCCCCCCCCCTGGCAGTCGGCGTATAAAAAAGTAAATAACCATAATATCAGTGACTTCCCTCGGCTTCCAGCGGCTTCGCCACTAGGCGAGCGCCAAGAGGCGAGTGTCCCCAGACGAGTAATAATTTGCTATGATTCCGCCAGTTGACTTAAATGCTTTGCTTCTTAAAGAAAGAGCTAAAAAACTTACCGGAGGTGTCATATGTCTTGACTAATCCCTTATCCTTTAATTTAATCTATTGTCTGCCGCTAATTTCTTTTCTCAAAGTTCATTATAATAAAAACAATTATTTTAAAAATTATCAATAAACGATCCCTATTCTCCTTGTGGCTATTGTTGTTTTTTTGTCAAATACGGCTTTAATCCGACAAATATAACACCCTTTAAATATTCTATTTCCGTTATTATCCTTACAATCCCAAATAATATTATTTACTCCCCGACCACCTCCTTTTTCCCCGGATTTAAAATACCATTTTTTAATTTCATATCCCATTAAATCATGGATGTTTACAGTCATCTCTGCATCCTGATTAAGAAAATAAGTAATAGTCGTGCTCTTTTTTTTTGGATTTACCGGATTAGGAAAATTAGAAACCCGGGTAATTATTTTATCCGGGTAATTAACACTTATTTTTTTAGAAACTAAAGACCATTCGCTCCATAAACCAACTACGTTTTTAGCCCGCACTCGATAACAATACTGCCCGATTTTTCTATTTATAACTGAATGACAGCTTAAAACAGCAGAAACATTGTCATTTACTGTCCTCCAGGCGAATGACTTATTCTTTTTTTCCTGTAATTCGTAACCAACAACCATGGATTCAGCATCAAAGGAAAAAGGCCAGAATACTGTATAAGTATTACTGCAAAGACTGTAGTGAAACGCAGGTTTTCCAGGAGCAGAAGGAGAAGTAAAATCGCTTTTTACTTTGCTCTCAACCGATAATACTTTACAAAAAAAACATGGACTTAAATCCAACGAACAAAACGAACAAGACGAACAAAAAGAAACATTAATAACATTATGTTTTTTACAATCATTAAATAATTGTGTCCTCGTATTTGAGATAAAAATAATTACAAAAAAAACAACAATGTAGCCCACGGATTTTAATTTTATCTTTCTATTAGAGAGAAAACCCTCACACATTAATGACATAAATTTACCTCTATTTTAACCTTATTTTCTGATTTTCATCGTTCCTCCTTTTAACCGGCCTAATTCAAGAGAATAGATTTGTTCTGCACTTTATATTGAAGATATTGCTGAATAACTTCCTTTATTTTTATCAATGCATCGTTAAAAGTTTTCCCATGTGCCGAACAACCCGGAAGATCCGGACAGGAAACCATGAAGCCTCCGTCTGCCAATGGTTCAAAAACTATTCGTAAATTCATTTTATTCCTCCGTTTGTATCATTTCATTTTTTTGTAAGAAAGAACCTTTACTTTTGTGTTCTTTTTTTTAACTTCCAAACATCAATCTTTCTTCACGACATTTCTATTTCACTAATTATTTTTCTGGAAATTTTGAGGGGAAGGGAAAGGTTTCAGCACAAAAAAGTGCTATACTTTAAAGAAAGGTCAACTTCTTCGAAAATCAGAAGGGTAATAAAAAAATGTTTCGTATTCTTTTGTGAAGATCTAATTTGCAACTTATTTAAATTTACCAACTGCAATCTTATATTTTTGAACCTGCTTTTTTTCTTAATAATTCCCCAAACATTAAAGATTTCATATTGATTATTCCTGATATCTAAAAACAAATTCTTGTAATCCCGTATTGGCCTATTCCCTTCATCTCTAATGTCCATATCAGGAAAAACCAAATAAAGAGGCAACGATTGTACTTTTGCCCGAAAACAAAAATCATGGGTTGTTGCAAACTGAAAAGATTTATTAAATTCAATCTTCACCGCATTAAAATGGGAACTAAAACAAGAAGCATAAATTTTTCCGGCCGACACAGAAAAAATAAGAAACACAAAAATCAAAAGCTTTCTTTTTTTCATTATTGCTATCCTTTATATTTATTGCTTATAAAAAAACCGGATTATACCGCTTTTATTACGGTTAATCCGGTTCCACAAATCTTCCCTCTGGCAACTCAGCCTTCCACCTTAAATATGGAACCGTAGTTTTGCGCCCCCCAGTTTCCTGAGGTTTGCCCTTATCAGAGTTAAATATTTTAAAATCTGGCAACTTAAAAGAATGTGTCTTTTATCACACCTCTGCTTTAAAACTAACACCCCTGCTTAATTTTGTCAAGGTTATTCTTTCAACTTTTTTAAAGCATTTTTAGCTGCCGTAGAAACAAAAGTTATTTTATCTTGACAGGCTTTTTCTAAAACGGCTACTGCTTTTTTATCGCCAAGTTTACCCAGGATAATAGCTGCATTCCTGCGCACATAAGCATTTTCATCCTTTAGTGCTTTCATTAAAGCTGTAACCGCCCGTAAATCCTCCAACGAACCCAAAGCCAAAACAGTATTCATTCGCACAGTTGAATCTTTATCTTTCAGAAGAGCTGCAATCTTATTAAAGGTTCCTTTATCTTTGATTTTCCCCAAAGCAATTACAGCCTTAATTTTAACCTCATTTTCGTCATTATTTAAGGCTTCAAGAAGCACTTCTTTCGCTTTCACATCGCGTAATTCACCAAGAGCGGATAAGGCAGCTAATTTAATTTTTAAGAGTTGGTCATCCACTGCTTTTATCAATGCAGGTACAGCACTTTTATCTCCCATCCGCATTAACGAAACAACGGACAACAGTCTTATTTCCCCCTCTCCTGTCTCCAATAATTTTACCAGGTCAGGAACTACAGAATTATCTTTAATCAATCCTAAAGCAATAACAGCATTTTTTCGTACTGATATTTCTTTATCTTCCAGTGCTTCCCTCAAGAAATCAACAGCTGTCCGGTCAGGAATCATTCCTAAAATTAATGCTGCCATACTTCTGACTTCCGCATCCTGATCGTTTTTTAATGAACTTTTTAAAACCGGGGATATCTGTTGATCAGGACTCTGCCCTAAAATTCTCATTGCTAATCGCCGCACTTTAACATCCTTTTTCTTCAGTGCTTTTATGCAGACAGGAATTCCCGTTTTATCCCTTAATGCAGTTAATGCCGAAGCAGCTGCCAACCGCAGAAAAACATCCCGGTCTTTTAACCTTTTTATCAAGATTTCCCGGGCTCTTTCATCTCTTATTCTTTCTAAAATCTGACAAATATTCTTGCGCATTTGCGTATTAGACTTTTTCTTAAGGGCTTTAATCAAGAAAGGAACTGCCGGTTTACCTATTCCCACTAGTTTTCGTTGTGCTTTTAAGACAACATTCTCCGATGAACTCTTCAATTGCGCAATACTTGACTGAATTTCTTTTTCCATTGATACTGTTTTTTTTGATACAACTTCCTTTTCTTTTGAAATTGCCTTAACTGATATCAATCCACTTACCAAGAATAATACCACCCCTATTCCCATTAAAAGCTTGTTTCTTCGCCTTTTTTTCATTTTCCTCCTCCTTTAAAATATAGTAGTGTAAAAAGTATTGATCAAATTTTCTATTAATTATTCTACTAAAGTCGCCTATAAATTAAAAAACCCATACACAAGAAAAATTTCAACTGTTCTCTAAGAAAAACTATTTGCTAATTAGAAAAAAATTTGTTATATTCGTCTTATAAAAGCAATAAAATCATTCTTTTTAAAATTTTATAAATAACAACCCAAAATGAAGCGACTACTTAACAAATTAAAATCAAATATCAATTTGCAAATTATTATTCCAACTCTTTTCGTAATTGGAATGATTTTGTTTTTCCTCTCCGCTTTTTCTCTCTATCAACAAAAACTCTTCTTTGTCGAAAACTTAACCAAAGAAATTTTCTCTTCAGGCAAAAAATTCATCCCTTCCTGTGAAAAAGGACTCGAAGATAAAAATGATCTCAAACTTTTACAGCACATAAATGAAATTACTAAAAACAAGAACATCTCCTATGCTATGGTTTTAAACCCTGAAGGTAAAATACTTGCCCACAGCCAATTAAATCATTGGGGGAAAACATATCAGGATTTGGAAATAAAACAAGTTTTAAAATCGGGGAAATATATAATCCGCAAAAACAAAAAAGGAATTTATATTATTTTTCCTCTTAAAAAAAAGAACAAACCTATCGGACTCTTACAAATAGAAGCAACCTATTTGCAAATTAATCAAAAGCTGAAAACCATAAAAAAAACAACTTATATAACTATCTTTGTTTCTTTATTACTTATCGGTTTATGGCTTAAGATAATATTAAAATTTACTATTATTACCCCTTTGAAAAACTTGAAATCCGCTATTGAATATTTTCCTCTTCCAAAACTGTCGTCTTTGAATCAAGAATCAGCCGGAGGATTTAACAGTATCAGACAAAAATTTAATCAGATATTTAAACATTTTAAAAAAGAACAGCTTTTTTTAAAAAATCAATCAGTCCTTCACAAAGAAAACATGAATCTATTCCTAAAAAGTATAGGCGAAACACTAAACGAAGGGAATTTGTTATTAGATTCAAACAATAAAATCGTTTTTATAAACAACTCAGCCTGTAAAATACTGAACTTAAAAAAAGACAATATTTTAAATTGCCATATCTTAGATGTATTTAAAAACCCGGAGATTTTGAAGATAATAAATAAAGCTTTAAATAACCCGAATCAAATAATCAAAGATTTCTTTTTAACAGAAGCGATAAAATATAATATAAAAATTACTATGATTAAAGACAAAGAAAACACCCATATAGGAGGAATCGTTCTCTTTTATCCCTAATCCCTACAATAAATTCCATTTTTATAATTCTTCAGTGCATATAACCACAAAATTAAAACTCTACTCCACTAGATATATAAGTCAAAATCAACGGAACAAACAAAACAAGAAAAACTGTTGGTAAAATCAAGAAAATCAACGGAAAAAGCATTTTTACCGGAGCTTCACCGGCTAATTTTTCTGCTTTTTGAAAACGCTGAACTCTAATCTGCTCTGATTGCAGACGTAAAATAGGCCCAAGGCTTGTTCCCATTTTAATTGCCTGTATCAAAGAAGAACAAACTGCAGATAAACCCGGCTCATCCACCCTTGCTGCCATATTGTATAAAGATTCTATCCGGCTGCTTCCCACATAGACTTCCTGCTGCATTTGGAAAATCTCTTTTACCAACGGATTATTTTGAGCTTCCAATTCAATTAATTTAATTAATGCGGCATTAAAATCCAAGCCTGCTTCCACTGCTACCGTTAAAATATCCAAAACATCCGGTAGAGCACGTAAAATAGCACAATGTCTTTTTTTTATTCTTTCTTTAAGTTTATAAACGGACAAAATGAATCCCAGAACAAAAAAACCTATTAGAATATATCCTTTTATTAAATCAAAGAAAATTAAAGAAAGTATTGCCCCTAAAAAAGAAAAAACCATACCGTTTAAACAATGCCCGGCAAGAACATAGTCCGGAGATTCGTCAATAACACCTGCCATAGATAACTGCTTTTTTATTTTACTCCGTAAATTTTCAAGAAAAGGCAGATGTAATCGGCCAATTATTAAGGATAACCTTCCTGTTAATCCATTTACGGTTGGAACAAAGAATATTTTTTCTTTTATCGAAAAAAATCCCATCGTCAATAAAAATACTAATATAAAAATCAAAACCAATATTAACCAATACATTTTTTGTCTAAATCCCCCTAACCCCCTTTTTCAAAGGGGGAAGATTTGCTCGCATCATACATTGTCATAAACGCAAACAGACAAATACTAAATTCTAATATCTAAATCCTAAATCCGCCTTACTGACTGGCGGACAAGCAAAATCCCAACCATTTTTGCTCAATAAATTGAGCAACTACAAACAAATTTATCATTCAACATCTTTTGACTATGTTTGACTGTTTTTTGTCTTTGTTCTTATTTTTGTCTTTATCTTTTAACTTTGCTGAAGCGGAGCGAAAGTCCGCCAATCTTTAAGGCGGATGCCTGTCTTTATCTGTGTCTTTGTCTGTCTTTGTTTTTAACTAATTCAACCAATTAAACCAATAAAACTTTTCCAACCATCTTTAATCAACCAATCTAAACCAATATAACCAACTAACTGTCTTTATCATATATCAATGGAAACAATATTTTTTATGATTAAAGCCGCTATGCCCACCATAAAGCAAATTACAAAAATAGTCACATATCCCGGCAGAGTATGAAAAAGTGGCCACATCATTTCCGGTGACATTAAGTTTAAAATAAACATCAAAATAAAGGGCATTATTCCCACTATCCAGCCGGACATTTTTCCCTGTGCGGTAAGAGCATTTATTTTGCCTTGAATTTTTTTCCTTTCCCTCATAGTAAAAGAAAGGTTATCTAAAATTTCACTCAGGTTTCCACCGGTTTGACGGGTAATATTAATTGCAGCAACGATAATTTTCAACTCTTTGTTGGGCATACGCTCTACTAAACCGTTTAAGGCTTCCTGAGGAGACATACCCAGATTTATTTCCTGAAGTACCCGTTCAAAACATCCGGAAAGAGGCATTCCACTTTCCTTAACCATTATTTCCATCCCCTGCAAAAAACTCATTCCTGCCCGCAAGGAATTAGCTATCAATACCAGTCCATTAATAAGCTGTTGGTTAAACTTATCCATAAACAACCCGAATTCCCTCTTTGCCCAAAGAGAAGGAATAAAAAAACTAACTCCACCCAAGACAAAACCCCATAAAAGCCTGCCGAAAAATAAATATCCAACACTTATACCCATTACCAAACTAAAAAATTCAATTACCCACGCAAATTTCGCTTTTGGTTTTTTCAATAAAATGTTTATAAACCATTTCTTTTCATACAAGCGTTTCTCCTTGTCTTTTTTTTCACTAATTGTCAAATTCCTAAAAGAGTCAAAAAAAGAAACAATTTTAAAAACACTCCAAACCGTCCCCAAAAAAACACCCGATAGAATTAATCCTTTAAAAAAAACAATCTTTACCTGCATTACCTTTCCTTTTCAAAAAGTTATGAATATAACGATAATCAATAAAATTATTAACTTTTAATCTGTCTAATTTCTATGCCATTCCAAATATCACATTTTTATCTTTTCTGCAATTTCACCTATTATAGGTATTTTGAAACATTTACCTCGCAAAGATTGAATGACACCAATAATATTTAAAATAAAAACAATCGGTACAATAATAAACCATCCTAAAATAGGAATCCATCCCGCAATAACAATAGTAAGAAAAAGAACTAATCCCTGTTTGCCGTGAAAAAGCGCAAATTGGTTATCTTTCTTCATTAAAAGGGGAAGCAAACAAAGAATTCCCAGATATGCTACTACAGCCCAAATCTTTCCTTCTTTAATTTCTTCTTCCGAAATATTCAGATTAACCTGTCCTTTTCTGATAGCGACAGTAAGATCATCCGAACATTTTTTACAATAAATTCTTCCATCCATTTCTACCTTACATTCTTCACAAACAAATTTTCCACAACCGACACACTCCCCTATACTATCTACTTCCTGATGACAATAACACTTCATTCTCACTATTCCTCCTTTTTTAATTTTTATAAAGACTTTTGAAAAATGCTCTCATCAAAAGAAACATTATGTGTTTTTGTTTTCCCAATAAAAGACGGAATTACCCCTGTAAATTCGAATTTTCCAATTATTTTTCCCTGCTCATCAATTCCTTCTTGAATAAACTTAAAAATATCCGCTGTTGTAATTACACCTCCTTGCAAACCGGTTACCTCGCTAATACAGGTAAGCTTTCTCGTCCCGTCATTCAAACGATTCAATTGAACAATAATATTAATACTATTGGCTATTTGGTCACGAATAGCCCGTGAGGGAAGTTCCATTCCCGACATTAATACCATCGTTTCTAAGCGAGATAAAGCATCCCGGGGATTATTGGCATGTAAAGTAGTCAACGACCCTTCATGCCCTGTATTCATTGCTTGTAACATATCAATTGCCTCTCCTCCTCTGCATTCACCAATAATAATTCTGTCCGGCCGCATTCTAAGGCAATTAATAAGTAACCGCCGAATAGAAATCTCCCCTTCTCCTTCGATATTCGGTGGACGGGATTCTAATCTAACTACATGTCCCTGAGGCAATTTTAATTCAGCAGAATCTTCTATGGTAATAATCCGTTCATTCTGAGGAACAAAAGAAGAAATAATATTTAAAAATGTTGTTTTACCTGACCCAGTTCCTCCTGAGATAATAATGTTTTTTTTCAGTTGAACACAAATCCGAATAAATTCTATCATTTCTTTACTTATAGAACCCAAATTAATTAAGTCATCAGGGGTAAGTTTGTTTTCTGTAAACTTACGAATAGTTATTGCCGGACCATCCAAAGCTAAAGGAGGAATAATAGCATTAACACGGGAACCATCTTTTAAGCGAGCATCTACTAACGGAGAACTTTCATCTATATGTCTTCCTAAAGGGGCAACAATTCTTTCAATAATAGTAAGGATTTGCTGATTACTTGCTAACTTAATATCGGACAATTCAATTTTTCCTTGCTTTTCGATATATACTTCATCTTTCTTATTAACCATAATTTCTGAAACAGAAGAATCTTTTAAAAGTCTTTCTAAAGGACCCAACCCTAAAATGTCATCCAATAATTCCGATATGATTTTTTCCCGCTGCCGGCGATTAGTAATAAAACTTCCTTCTTCATTTAATAGTCTTTCCACCATCCCTTTAATTTTTTGTTTGATTTCTTTCCCTTTTTCCAAATTAATTCCCGCTTCTTTAAAATCCAATCCTTTCAAATCCATTTCGCTAATTAATCGTTCCTGAATAAGTGTTTTCAACCGGCCAATTTTGTTACTCACTAATTGTTGGTTTTTTATATTATCCTGATTGTTTTCCTCGTCACTCTTTAATTTCGAATCGACATCATTGGGTTTTTTCCCCTCACCCAGAGTTGACCTCCCTTTACCTAAACCCTCCGACACAAAAACGTTTTCCTCCAATAATTTCCAGGTGAGCCCTTGAATAGATTTATAAAAAGGAAGTTGCCTGAAATTTAACTCATTAAAAACCTCGCTGTTTATCTTAACAAATGAAGGTTTTTTCTTAAAATCGTAATTAATTTTATAAAAAATTCCTTTTTTAAAATAATCCTCTACTTCTGAAGGATAAAAGGTTTCTTCTGTATTTCGCATATTTAAAACTATTTTTATCGATTGAGGTGCGTAGTGAAAAGAATAAAGAGTAGAAAGAACTTCCTTTGCTCCTTCTAAAGACAAACGATCTGATGTTACCATTAACATTATTAAATTGGAACTATCGAGCAAGGCAAGAGAATTGTCATTAAAATCATTATCTAAATTTATTAAAGTATAATCATATATTTGTGATAAAAAACTCACTATTTTCATTAAATGCTCCGGTTTTATTCCGGACATTTCATTTCGATTAAAACAACCACTTAACAAATCTATTCCCGAAGAATGAGTTTCAAAATAGCCCTCCAGCATCCGGGCATTTAATTGATCAATAAAAGGAATCAATGAAATAAAATTCTTTTCCAGGGGAAGATTGAATAAAATTTTCATTTTTCCCTTAAC
>JAGLYT010000001.1 GCA_023132075.1 bacterium | reverse complement strand
AATTCCTTTATTCTCAATTTTTTTCAAACATCGGTTAATAGCTTGCTGCGCCAATGGATAATCAGATTTATCCTCTTCAATCTGAGAATATTCCTCTATAGCATCTTTATATAGTTTTTTTGCTTTTTCAAAATCTTCTTCCAAATCCGCTTTATTTTCCGCTTCAACAATAATTACCCTGCTTTGAATGTTTTTTATTATTTTATTAACAGAATAACCGACATTAATTTCATATTTAATAATTTTTATCCGGCTAAAAATATTTAAAGATTTCCTCACTGTCATTATTGGCATATCAGGTAATTCTTTTGAAATATCCGATAATTTAAACTGCTTTAATCTTTTATTAATGATAACATCTAAAACTTTTAATACAGAACTCGTCCATCCTTCTTGATTTTTTCCTAAGCTTTTATATTTATCCTCCCGCACCAATAAATTATCCCATTTTTCTTTTATAAATTCATCAATAAAATTATCCTCAAATAAGGAATCAATAAACTTTCTGCTAAATAAATACCTGTTAGATACCAGTCTATCTAAAATACCGGCATTTACTAAATTACTCAGCAATATATTCAAAGGTTTTTTGTCAACATATTTACTGCCTTTTTTATTAAATAATGCAACCAGTTTTTCTGAATCAAAAGGGCCCTCTATCTCGGATATTATTTCCATAAGACTTATTGTAAATTTTCTGTCTTCGTCAGCTAATCTATTTCCTTTTGTTTTCTGCCCAAGGTCATTTTCATAGGAAAACTGATTAAGTAATTTCTCCTGTTTTAAAATTATTATATCCTTATCATAAAACTCCTTAGCTATAAGACCTTTTTCATTCAGCAATTCTACGAAATCACTGCTTAACAAATAACGGCCCCTTACGGGACTATACAACACGTTGCTTTCCGCTAAAATATTAATTATATGCTGAAATTGGTCTTTAGTATATTTTTTCTTTAAAAAACTATATTTGTTCCTTAATTCCTCCGGACCAAAAATACAATCCTTTTTAAAAGGTTCTAAAATTGAAAGCATTAAATCCCTATCCTGGCCTGTTAATGAATCACCTTCTATGCGATTCCCTATATCCCTTATCCCTTCAGGATAAACAAATTCGTTAAATAACTCTTCTATATTTACAACATCTATCCATTCTTTGTACAATTCATCAGATATTAATCGAGCTTCTATCAAATCATCGATTAAACTTCTGCTTAAAATATAACGGTCTTTTGTCGGTATCATTATCAATCCTATTTCCTTAAGCTGTCTTATTTTCAGATGCATAGTACTATCCGGCATAGATGATATTCTTTGGTTAAGTCTAAGTATATCGCTATTAAACCGAACAAAACTGTTGCTAATAGCTGCCTTCAAAATTAATTTTTGACTCTCATCAAGATTATATTGATTTTCCAAAAATACAGTTAATTTATTATCGGATAAGCTCGTTTTTGTTAAATCGTCAGAAATAAATTCTACCTTGCCTGTAACCAAAGCCACCATCGTTAACAAACCAGAAATTCCAACCCCTGTTTTAATTCCAAATATCCCAAACCCCGATCCTGCCATTAAAGATTTGATCCCTCCTGCAGTAAATAAAACTGTCATCGTTTGTGCCAAGAAATCAAATATCGCAAAATTAAATATTAATACCCCATTTATTACACATATTAATAGGATTGACACCAATATAAAAGGCACCAAAAATAAATTATTCCAGGGTAATTTTTTTATAGTCTTTTCTTCGGTAACTGCTTCCCCTGTTATTATCCCGGGTAAAACATGTGTTATAAAACTACCACTGATATCCTCGCCAAATATTTGATCTTCTTTCATAATGATTTTTACAAGTTTAAATACATCATTCTCGCGACCAAGTTCATTCAATTCCACCAACAAATCAGCCACCCATTTTTTGAAATTCTCATTTCTTTCCTCACAGGCAAGCACCATCCCGGCAATATCAATATAGTTGATTTCTGTTAGCGCTACAGCAACCATTGCGGTTTCTTTTTTTTGAAGACTTTTTACTGCCGCGGCCTTAGCTATAGGTGCCAGCGCATGATTTCGACTAATATTAATCATAAAATTAAGTGTCCATGGATAGTCTAAATGCGCCAATTTTTGTATAACCATTTTTTGCCGGGCAGCATCTATTATCGAGAGTTTAGCAATAAATTCTTCAATAAAAATTTTCCAATATTCTTGTGGTTGACTAACCAAATTTAAATTCTTAACTACTGCTGTGTTTTTTAAAACCCTCTCCAGTGAATTAATTATCTCCATATGATCCTTAAGAGGTTTGGCTAAATCCCGTTCGTGGTCAAAAGTAAACTGCTCAAGGATTTGTTCAGCTTTCTGAGAAAAATTTAACTGCCAATATCTAAAAATCTGCCCCATCCACCAAATATATTCTTTGTCATCTTTATATATTGGTTTCTCATGAGGGCAAATTAAAATCTGGGCAATTCCCCATGTAAAATCAAATTTATCGAGGACATCTATTACTTCATTTATCTTTTTTTCACGCAGAAGAGAGACTATCGTTTCCCCTTTTCTTATCCACGGTATAAAAAGAATCGTTAAATCAGATTTATCCTTAGATCCTTTTGTTGTTTTTTCCTTTATTAATTTTTCCCTTTCAGATAATCGAAGTAATGTTTCCAGAACATCATCTCCTACCAATGCTTTTATTGCTTCTTCCTGGGAAAGAGGCAGCATATCTATTTCTAAAATTTCCCATAAATAATCCTTTGCCTTTGGTTCATGCAGCCGCTTACCTATTTCTGCAACAAGCAAATAGCGTTTCGCTTCTATATCTTTTGTTAACTCCTTCCACCCCATTGAAATGTTTTCATCTAGAATTATATCAACTTTTTCTTCTATTGTAAGTATTTTTTCATCCTTAATAAGTTCTTTAAGAAATTCTTCTATTCTAGAGTTATTTGACTTAATTATCGCTCTAACAAGAGCTTTTCTTTCTTTAATCTTCATCTTTCTTAACAAATCTTGGCTATCTCTATGTTCATACAGCATAGTCAAAAATATATCCGCCTTTTCATCAATATCCTTACTGAAAACAAATCTCCACCTTGCCATAAATTTACTCCATATTTTTAATCCTTGCCATCTAAGTACCCCAAAAATGACAGGGAGAAATGCCAAATTCTTTAAACGGCCTTTTTCATTTTCTTTAATTGAATGCTCTTTTAAAAAATTACCTAAGTATTCCTTTGCGTTTTCTATTTTAATTCTAAGCCATATTTTTACAAAAAGAGAATTATATATAAACAAGTTTAAATAACTCTTTACCCATAATAATATGTTTACTCTTACTGGTTTTTTACCCCTACTAAAAACATCTAATGGATTAAATTTATTAACTACATCCAAATTGCGCAAATAAAGAATGAAATTATCTTCATAAATTGAATCCGGCTTTACAATCCCTAAATCTTTTAAAACAATGTTTCCCTCTTTATTAATACCGAAATTTTGAATAAATATTTTTCCCGGGAAAAATATTCTTTTTTCCCACATACTAAAAATCAATTCAACAAGTTCTTTAAATTTTAACCCCTTTACATTTTGGCAAGTTTTAGTTTTTTCCCGGACAACGGCATAATCGTATTCTACATATCCTTGTCCATTTACTTTTTCAATTATTATTTTCGGATTTTCAATTACTTTAAACGCAGGAATTAAATCAGAAATTTTTGTTTTTGCTAAATTATAATTTTCTTTTATCTCTTCTACTTTTTGGGGATTGCCCTTTAAAACTACTACTTCAAAATCCAATGATTTGTGGGAATAAACTGTTGTTCCTTCTTCATCCCTTACACGCCTGAGAACGATTTTATCAAACACATTCCGTACAAATTTATCTAACCCCTCTACTCTGAAATTATTTTTTACCCATTCATCTACACCTCGTTCCCCATCCGAGGAGATTGCAGAAAGGGTATCATCACTCCTTTCAGGCACTATCGACATTCGCGCCGGTAAACCGCCTAAATCGCCTAAAATCCCTGTTTTGTTAAGAATATGCATTAAAAGTTGTCTTAGTGGGGAATCTTCTTTTAAATTGTTAAACTGATAATTCTTTTTTTCCGGTGAAATCAGAGAATGAATCTGGGCAGATGAAAGCTCTTTTCCTGTTTCTCTATTTATAAGAACTGTTCCAAATCCTTCTCCCTTTTTAAGTTTATAATTTCTATGAATAAAACTTAACGCATAATAAATTTCTTCGACATTTTCAACTTCCTCCATCACCGCTCTAAATACACTCTCCGGGTCAACTATACTTGTCTGCCTTATTAACTTATCAACTCTATGCTGAAAAACTACCTGATTTGCCTTATCTGCAAAATATTTTTTAATCTCAGGATTAAATTTATAATGCATTTTTGATCCATGCGGGCCGGTTATCACATTAAACCTTTTAAGCTTATCTAATAAATCTATTGTTCGGTTTAAACCAAACTTACCAGATAAAGCGCTTCGATAAAGCCCACCCCCTCCTGCTCTTCTGGCAATCAACTCCAACATTTTTAACTCATCGGATGAAGCATTCTCTAAACATCTATCCAGCTTAATTTTTTCAGCTTGTTTTTTCTCCGGAGAAACTACGATACCTAACAACACAAATAATGCTGCAAGCTCGGAAATAAATTTGGGAATTTTTACTTTTTTTGACTCTTTCTTGACTTTTGTATAATGAAGAAAATATTTACCTTCTTTTTCTATAACTATTTCTTCCTTTAAATCTTTAATTTTTGAAAAGATTTCTCTAATTTGGTCCATATATTCTTTATTTGAAGCGTGAATAACTAATTTCCCACCCGAAACCAGTAGGTCAGAAATTTTCTGAGCAAGACCAGGTTTTGTTAAATAAGTTTCCTCTTTCATTTTATATTCATCTTCAAGTATGGAAGTAGTATTATCCAAAAATATTTCAGAAATATTATTTTCTTTTGCCTCATCTAATATCGTCCATGGAACACCTGTGTAAACAATTACATTTTTTAATCCTTTATTTTTAATCTTTCTGCGAATGTCTTTTACTGCTCTACCATTAAAACCCGAAATAACCCAAAGAGTATTTTTATTGGTTTTTTTAATTCTCTCAAAAATGTCCTTTTCGTTATTAAATTGAAGCATTAATTTTGTCTTGTTAAAAACGGGTATATCCTGCTTAATAAACCTCAGGCAAAATACTTCTTCTTTTTCATTAGATTTCGAGTAATCTTTTTCCGGATATAATTTATATTCCCATCCCTTACTATCGCTAAATTGTTTTGGATCTCCTTTAGCATAACCATCGGGTAAATCTATAAAATAATTTTTAAACCCGGGAATTCCTGAAAAAATCTCAACTATAACTTCGGCATAAGATATATCTTCAGTGACTATTACCACTTCCCCACTCAAAGCCAGAGAATGATACAATTGTTTTGCTAAATCGCCATTTATAAATCTCACTACTTTGAGTGGAAAAGGATAGTTAATATAAAATCCACTTACTGTATTTGGCTTAAAATTATTTTTAATCGTAGAAATAGTATTTAATTTAAGATTATCCGTCTTAATACTTCCATCATACATTGCATCTAGTTCCGCGGATAAAATCCCTGTATCTAAAATTTCAATGTTTTTTATTTCATTAATTTCTTCTCTCATTTGTTCTGCTATTTCAACATTTGCTTCAATTCCAACCCATCTTACTCTTTTATTTTTTACCGCATTTTTTAATAAAAATTCTCCTTTTTTACCAAAACCTATTTCTACTTTAATTGGGACAACTTTTAATCTATACCAATTAATAATTTTTTTATAAATTTCTCTTGGTTTTTTAAATATTACCAGAATAACACTAATTGAGCTTTTTAGTATAATATATTCAACAAAATATTTGATTTCTTTCGCCAAAAAACTTGCTGAATAAAACACTAATATCAATAATACAAATAACGGAATAATTGGAGAAAGTCCAAGATTAACAAGCAGACTCCAATCTCCATGTGTGTCATAACCAAAAAAACTTTGCATTCCGAAAATATCTACCGTTGCATATAAAAATAAATAACCACTAATCATAAAAAATAGATATGAGAAACTTCTCTTTAAAAACCACTCTTTCTTGTATTTTTCCATCCAAGAGGCACTTTTTAACAACATTAAACTATATATTATCATTCCTATAGCTCCGGAAACAAATACCAAAGCTTTTGATAAACGATATGAAAAGAAAACAGGCCTCCCAAATTCATGCACATAAAGAACGGGGTTAAATAGTGAGAGAGATAACGATGCATAACCATCTCTCCATAACGAGGAAAATGCTATGGAATGACTCAATTCAGCTATGCAAATTCCGAGATAAAAAAAGGCAAATATAAAAATATAAAACCGTACTAACCGTACTAACCAAAATAAGTCATCTTTTATATTTTTATTATAAATCAGATTCTGGAAGATTTTAAGAGGCGCATAAAGATAATTGATAGGTTTACTAAGGAAGCCGAGAGAGGAAGGCAGCTTAATTAAGTGCCCATTAATATGTGCTAAAACCCACGGAAGAAGAAGTTTTCTTAAATAACCATAAAAAGCAGATTTGCTTTCTATTACATAGTTAGTATTTAATAATATTGTTCTATTTTCGTTGTTTATAAACCATGTCTTGCCTCCTGCATTTTTTATTTCTTCAGGGGCAGCAAATTGCACTTTAAATTCCTTCCCGAAATTATAATCATAAATAAGCTTAAATAATTCAGGATCAATCTCTATAGTTTTTAATTCATCCTTGTCGTAACCTGCTTTATTTTGCAAAAGCTCATTTAAATATTTTTTAATTGCGTTTTGTTTTTCTTTTTCCAAATTATCTGAATTACTTATAATTTCAAATATACCAGGAAACCCTTCACGCTTGATTAAATCCAAATCATTTGCAACCTTTAAGGCCAAATTTATTCGGTCTTCATTCCTCATCAATTCTTCTATTTTTAGACAAGAAATAAATTTTATTGTAAATTTATCGGATACTAAACTACGGAATAATTTTTGTAATACCTTTTTTATCTCCAACTCACCTAATTGATTAACCCTATCCCAGTCAATACTCTTTATCTCAGAAACATTGGAATAAGCAGGAACCCCACCCAAGACCTGCGGATTTATTGGTTCACTTTTTCCTTCCTTCTTTTCTAATAATATAATCTCACCATTATCATTTCTTATAAACACATCAAATAAATCGTTTTCTAATCCTGATAAAGCATCGTCTATAGGTATCCCTTCTTCTGAATTTACAAGAAATACTTCTTTTACCGTTTCCGGTTTTTCTTTAAATTTTATTATTGCTTCTTCTTTTGAAACAGGTCTAACCTTTTCTAAAATTAAAAGTATTTCAAAAAATTCCGGGAAGTCATAAAGAATATTAATAAATTCTATCGTTTTTTCTTCAGTATGTTTATTTTTCTCCAGTTCTTCAAAAATTTCACAAAATCTTTCCGGCCATATTAATGCTGCTTTTAATAATTTCCTACCAACTATTTCCCTTTCAACTTTCATTTTTGAATCCGTTAATCTTTTCTTTCCCCTAATTGTTGTTCTTTTTGACTTAACAAAATTATTTAAATCACCAAGAAAACCGTTTTCTCCTTTGACCAATACAAGTTTTTCAATATCATTCAGATAAATCTTTATCCCTAAATGATCAGCTCTTTTAACAGTTTCTAATATTAATTCTATTTTTTTTAATGAATAAGTTATAATCGATCGGAATCCTCCCCTTCTATTACTATTCTGCTTATTCGTTAAGTTATAGTCCTCAATCGTTTTGATTTTTATTTTTAGTGTGTCTACCGAATTATTTATGATAGTTTTTGAATTTATCGGAAATTTATTTTCCTTCAATACTTTCACTTTTTCAATGTTCTCATTATTGACCGGCAATTTTAAACTAATAAGCATTTCTACACTTTCCTGATTGGATAACTGTAATAGAGAATCTGTCGATGATTTACCAATAAGGTTATCTGCCTTCCCTGTAGTAATAAAACTGTTACCCTTACCCTTTTCTATCCATCCTGCGTTTGAAAGACTTGTAGTTATTTTTTGCAAATGCGGAACACCAAACCCTTTTGACTTTATTATTTCCTCACGAGTAAATCCCTGCAGCAAATAAAATAAGACTATACTATCAAACAAATCCGGTACTTCTTTTCTAACAAGTTTAACTCCCCTCTCCTCTATTTTTCCCGAACAGCGTCTAATAGCCTCCTGTGCCACACCTCCTTCAATCCGAGAATATTTTTTTATGACTTCCTTATAACGCCGCTTTGCCTTGTTAAAATCAGGTTCCAAATCAGCTTTATTTTCCATTTCTACAACAATTTCCACAAACTCATTACTAATAGCCGATTTCAAAATTAATCTTTGATTTTCATCCCCCATTTTACTTACGGACAAAATTAACCAGTTAAAAATAATCCCCAACCCTAACGGTACTCCAAGAGCAGCAATTGCTACATCCGATGCTGCACTTGATTCAGTTATAAATCCACTAAATGATGCAAATATGCCTGCCACAAAAACTAACAAGGGAAAAATAATCAACGTCTTTAATGGCTCTATTCCGCCACGATCATCCGTTTTTTTATATTCTTTTTCTAATTCATCGATTACCTCCTCGAAAAATTCAATGTTAATTGTAATTTCTTCAACCTTTATTTTTTCAGCTTTTGTCTTTAATTTTTCATCAAAATAACGGAAAAGATCCTTCCAATCAGTTAAGTAAGATTTTCCCGCTTCCAGTGGAACAGGAGATAACCTTATTATTATAATACCTTCATCATTTAAAACAGTAATTTTATTAGTGCTGGAAAATTCAAAAAATTCCACATTTTTTATTCCCATTTTATTTAGTCTTTTTATTATCTTGTCCATTTTTAATTCTTTCTGACCGGTAAACTCCGGTATAAGATAAATTTCTTTACTTTCATCTTCAATTAGTGATTTTATATATTTTGTGCTTATCTCTTGTTTCATTCTTTTTTTCAAAGAATATTTATTTATTAAAAAATGATTATAATGCAACAGCACCAATAAAGTCATAAAACCTACTGCAAATACGGTGCCATGTGTTTTATTAATATAAATGAAAGCACCTATAAGAAAGGCAATAAGAGAAACAATTGTAAGATTGATTTTTTCAAATATTATAAATCTTTTAATCCGCGATTTTTCATCTTTTTCTATAGGGGTACTTATATTTTTACTTTCAATCTCCTTTCTAATTTCTGCTTTGTCTCTAGTTGCTAAAAGCTTTATATCTTCTATATTCATACCGGAATTTTCTAACATTTTTGCTTCATCTACAGAAATTCTAAGCAGCATTGATTCTATCTCAAAGGGTTCCAAACCTTTTTCTTCCCACCCTTTATATTCCTTAGCGAAATATAAAAATAAAACTTCCAGTTCTTTAACATCCTTAGGAAAAGAAGGAACTCTTATTTCTTCAATAAATTTTTCCATAAATTTACTGCTCAATTTAACCCCAGGAAATGACTCTAAAGCATTCCTCACTATCCTCATAGCACAAATCCTGTCAATTAAATCATCTGAATATTGTGTTCTTAGTTCTTTCGATAGAACTAAACTCTCTTTCGAAATATTTTTCTTTGATCTTAAATATTTTTCAAATAGCAAATTAAGGCGGTTTACTTCCCTCCATAAATCTCTCCATGAATCTTCGCTAATGGGAATCGATGATTTTTCCCCATTATAAATTTCTTGTATCACCTTCCTGTATCCATCAGACAAATTAACTATATCTCTCCAATCTTTCCGAATGAAAAAAATAGCATTAACATTAATAACGGAACCTTTCTTTTCAGGTAAATAAATAAAGTTACCTGTATTTTCTCCCGAAAAATAATTACTTCTTATTTCTTTATTATCATATCCCTCTCTCTTTAACATTTCTATATCAATTGCGCTAAAAAATAATCTCTCTACATTAAACAAAATATCTTTCTTAACTCTTATCTTATCCAATGTACTCTTTGAATACGCAAGAATATATAATAAATTACCGGTTATCTTATCTGTTATTTTTTTATTATTACCCTTTAATATTTGCAAATAAGTTTTACTGGATACCAATGCATCGCTTAATCTCCGGGCATCTTTTTTATTATAATTGCAATTTTTCACAAAAATCTGCCTAACTTTTTTTTCACTTTCAGAAATAGGCATAATATCTTTTTCAGGGTTTCTTATATAAACGAAAATCTCCCTCAATATTTTATCTGTATAAATAATTAATTTTTCTTCATTAAATTCACCCGATAATATATTTTCAATCTCAACGACTTCTTTCTTGTATTCAACCAGATTATGCACTATTTTTTCAAATTCGTCTAAATAACATTGAATTATATTCATAGGCATCTTTTCGGGTATTTTGCCTTTAAAATAACGAACTGCTATATCATTTTTTTTAAACTTATCCATATCAGAAATCGTTTTTTTTCTTCGAAACAATCCTATAATTATAATCTTATTACAGTTTCCGGAAAAAGAAAGAGGTTTTTTATCGTCATACTTTAAGATTTCGACATCAACCCCTAATTTTTTTAACCTTTCTTCTAATTCTTCTCCTTTATCAATTAAATCCTTACCAAAAGACTCTATTTTAAGATAAAACTTAACATTCTTATCCCCAAGAATAAATTCTAAATCTTTCGGTTTTAACGCATTAACTGTTTGCCTCCATTTCATTAACGGACGACTAAAAGCCCATTTTACTGCAAATTTCCCTCCAATTATGCCTATTCCCACAACTACTATTATATACAACCAACCTTTTATAAATTGGGAAAATAAGTTTATTAAAACAATCACTCCTATACTTGAAATAATAAGTTTACCGATTATTTCAATAAATGATTTTATAGGCAATTTTTTTCTTTTGCCCTCGCTTTCTACATAGTTAACAGAAATTTGTCTGCTCTCTGCCTCAGCAATACTGCTTATTTCCCTCTGAATGTGATAATTAGCAGCTAAAAGTAAACCCTCATCATGCTCAGGAATTTTAACATCTCCTCGAGCAATAAGATATTTTCTGGCTGCTTCTCCTATTTCCTTTACCAAATTATCCGGCCTTCTTATAATTTCAACAATGCTGGAAAGTTCTTCATCACCGGATAAATCCAAATTTTTGGCTATATCTAACACTAAATTCTTTTGTTTTTCATTACCCATTAATTCTTCTATCTTTTGGCCGGCAATAAATTTTATCGCCGGAGAACCACCTATTAAACTGCGTAATACTCTCTGTACAACATATCCCAGACTATCGGTCCCTATAAGTCCATCCCACTCAATATCCGCTATTTCCAGAATGTCAGTATAAACAGGAACCTCGTCTAAAACTTGCGGACTTATTTCTTTCCGGGGAAGCAGTCCTAATACAAAAAGGGCTATTAAGGGATTTTGAATAATAGAGAAGGGGAATTTTGTGTCTGATTTACTCCACGGTGGACTATGATAAATAGCCATACCTCCCATAATAATACCGATTAGGAGAATTTCCATAATCCATAAAGGGGATAATACAAATAAAATCCCTATACCTAATACCAACATCAACATACCTGCATAAGATAACAGTGTTACTTGACCTTTTTCATCTCTTGCAGATCCTTTTAACCCGTCTTCATCAACAGCAACTAATATAATTTCACCGTTATCATTTCTAATAAATGCATCAAACATATCGTTTTCTATTCCGGCTAAAGCATCTTCTATAGATATCCCCTTTGCTGAATTTACAAGAAATACTTCTTTTATAATTTCAAATTTTTCGTTAAGATGTTCCATTACTTCTTCTTTTAAAACAGGTTTTACCTTATCTAAGATTATAAGTATTTCAAAACATTTCGGAGATTTATAAAGAATTTCAATAAATTTTCCTACAATTCTTTTACTAATAGACTCATTAGTTTCTATTTTTTCAAAATTCTCTTTCATTTTATCCGGAAAGAATCTAAATGCATTTAATAATCTATTACCTATCTTATTTTTTTTACCCGTGGAAGATGAATTTACAAAATCACCTAATAATCCTAATAAATTTTTTGGTGATTTTGCTAAAGGCAAAGCTTTGTAAATACAATGAAAACTAACAGCTTTATTATTTTTTATATAACTATCTACCAGCAAGAATAAAACTTCTACGGGATACAAAATAAAGTAATTAGGAACATCTATTCCTTTCCCTCTTTCTGCATTTATTGCTTTTATCCTTTCCTGTAATGTCTCTGCCAAAATTTTCATATAACCCGGTTTAATTTCTATATTTTCTCTAAACAATATTATTACCCGTTTAATAGTCTCTTCATTGATTTCATATCCTTCTCCATTAAGTATTTTTTTTGCTTTTTCAATTTCTAAATCTGTATAAGATGATTTTTCAAAAACAATTGTAATGAACTCAGAACCATAAAGAAGCTTTAGTGCTTTATTCGTTGGCACAACCTTTTTACTTTGTTCATATTTTACCCACTCATCGTTAATAAGCATTTTGGTTATATTTCTCAAGATAATTGTATTAATCCTTTCATCTTTTAGAATATCCTTCCGGCTTAATCTCTGAATTATAAAGAATAAAATAAGAGCTGTGAAATTTTCAGGCAATTCCTTTCTAATAATAGCAACCCCTTTATCTTCAATCTTTTTCGAACAGCGTTTGATTGATTTCCTAACTAACTCATAATCAGATGTTCCTTCCTTAATCTTAGAATATTCCTTGATGGCTCTCTCATATAGGTCTTTTGCTGCCTTAAAATCCTCTTCTAAATCAGCTTTATTTTCTATTTCTATAATAATTTCCAAAAGCTTATCATTTTGAATGCTTTCTATTGCCCAAATAACATGATAAGTGCTTTTGTCATCATATGTAATAAATTCCATTTCCTTGAGTGCTTTTAAAGATTTCTTCACTGTATTTATTGACATATCAGGAAGAAAATCTTTGGAAATACTTTTTTTTGTGAATTCATCTAATTTATTGTCAACGATAACATCAAGAACTTTAAATGTTGCCGCTGTCAAGATACCTTTTACTTTATCGGTTTGAAGCTTATACATATTTTCCCGTCTTGATAAATTAGTCCATTTGTCTTTGGTAACTTTATCAATAAAACCTTCTTTAAATAACAAATCAATAAATTCTTTGCTAAATAAATATCTGTTCCCTACCGGCCTGTCTAAAATATTTGCATTTGTTAAATTACCTAATAACACACCAAGCTGCTTTTTATTAATGTCTTCATTTTCCTTAAATAAATTAAATAATTTTTCAATATCAAAAGGTCCTTCTAACAAAGACATTATATTTACCATTTTTATTGTAAAGTTTCTATCCTGATTAATTAATCTATTCCCTTTAATTGTCCACCCTATATCATTTTGATAGACAAACCGATTAAATAATTTTTCTCTTTTTAAAACCATTACATATTCTTCATAAAAAACATCTGCTATAAGCCCTTTTTCTTTTAGTTCATCTATAAATCGGTTACTTAGTAAATATCGTCCTTTCACCGGGCTATACAATAAATTACATTTTTCTAAAACAGCAAAGAAATTCTGAAAATGTTTTTTACTATATTTGTCTTTTAAAAAGGAAAATTTGTTTTTTAACTTGTCCGGTTCAAAAATAATTTCTCCTTTAGCTAGTTGCAACATTGCCAACATAAATTCTCTATCTTCACTGGTTAATGTCCTATCTTCCCGATAGCCATAGGAATCTCCAATTTTTTTAGGATAGACAAATTCGTTAAATATTTCTTCCATATTTACAATATCCATCCATTCCTTGTACACTTCATCATTGAGTAGTTGAGATTCCCGCAAATCATCGATTAGTTTTTTGCTTAAAATATAACGTCCTTTGGTCGGAATTGTAAGCCATCCTAATTTTTCAAGCCCTTTTATAGCTCTATGCAGTTTATACTTGTCCAGAGATGGTATTCTTTGGTCAGATCTAAGCATGTCGTTATTAAAACAAATAAAGCCATTACTAATAGCTGATTCCAAGATTAATTTTTGATTTTCATTAAGATTATATTTATTTTTCAAAAAGCTTGACAAATTATTTTTGGTTTCATCCAATTCGTTTACAGCTCGTGTTTTTTTTGTTGTTATTATCCCCGTTAATTCTTGCCCGCTATCCTGAACTTCTTTTATTATAAGACTATCCCAATCTAACTGTCTGCCCTTTTTGTGTATTAATCTAATATCGTCTTTGCCAACAATAATCATAAGAGATGAACGTATAGCTTCTCCGTTTGTAGTTGAATGTGTCAATAAAATCTTATTATCAGAAACCGGAAAATTATTTGTTTCCCAAATCTTTTTAATTTTTTCAATACTGTCTTTTTTACCCACTATTGCTACTTTTAAATCCAATAATCCCCTTAATTCCTTACTTTTTTCGAAAATATTAACTAATAGTTTTTCCTTGAGGTATTCCGGCGTAATATTGGCAATAAGGGTAATAGTGTTGCCATTTTCCTTTTTTCCGGTAATAATTAATTCAATATAATCTGTAAATCCTGTCATTCGAACAACCTCATTTTCACCAAGAGAACCAATTATTAAACAAGATTTATTAGAAGAATATATTTTTCCATCACCTACATTTATCTCCCCTTCAATAGCATAATTATTAAGTAAATAATCTGAGAAAATTAAGTCTCCTGCAAAAGATATTTTCCAGTATCGGTGATTTAAAGAAAATCTTTTGCTTTTATCAAAAGTTATTTTTTTCTTATCGAGGCTTTTATCCGGTGAAGTTATCATCGTTGCACAGAGCATAATGCCTAATATTCCCATTTCTATCCCCGAAAAACCTACTCCCGACATTGATACTTCGATTGCAGTAGTCACTATACCCGGTGCCGCACTTGCAAGGGGAATAAAACCACAGGATAAAACCACTAATCCTGTTATCGTCAATAATACTGTTTTTAAAATTCTATTTCCTGTTTTTAGCTTTTTCTCCATTAACATTTTCTTTACTTCTCCAAAGGTAAGCTCCTGCCCTTCTTTACTCAATTGCTCAATTACTTTTTTTATTTTAACTTCCGATGTTTTTTTACCCAGTATAACTTCTGATACTCCGGATAAAGCTCCGGCAAACTGTTCAACATTCACTATTTTAGCCTGTGCATGTACTCCTTTTTGAAAAAACCACCTATCCAATTCATCCTCAGTCATTTTTTCCGGCCATTTTTCCAATTCCGTATTGTGCATTACTGTAAACAAACAGTAACTATCAAACATTTCTAATCCAAACCTTTGTTCCGCTATTGTTCTTAATTTTACAGCAAAATCTATTTTTTCACAGGCTTTAGGGACAATATAGCTCTTACCTAATTCTTTTGTTTTTTTATCGGTTAAAATTAAAGCCCGCTTTTCCGCATATGATTTAATTAATATCTCATATATCTCAAATAAACTTAAATCTTTCTTTTTTATATATTTTCCAATTTCCGGGTAAAGACTGACTACTTCATTTATCTTTCCATAAGTTAAACCTTCTCTCTCAGCAACTAACTTATTAATTATTTCCCTCATATCTTCCCGGGAAACTTTCCCCTCAAGTAACAATTCCGAAGCTTCTATGAATTGTTTAATATCTATTATCTTAGCCCGTTTATGTAAAACTTCATTAACCAGCCATTTGTCTAATTTTGTATTTTCCTGCTTTTTCCAATCCGTTTTGTCTCTTACCCGTTCTAAACAGTAACTATCTAATATTTCCATTCCGAATTTTTCCATTATTGTCTTTTTTAAATCTATAGCAGCATTTATTATTTTATAAATATTCCTTTCACTGTATTTATGAATTAAACCCATAATCTTAGTATCTGACAATTTCAAGTTCTGCTCTTTGCCTTCCTTTTCTACATAATTTTTGATTTTAGGATAAAGAATAATTACTTTACTAACATTTCCATAAACCAGTTTTAATTTACTCTGTTGCACTTTTTTAATTATTTTCTTTATTTCATTTTCCGATATCTCCTCACCGAATATAATTTCCGATACTTTTGATAAAGCTCCGGCAAATTGCTCAATCTCAGTTATTTCAGCTTGATAATGAAACATATTACCTGCCAGCCATTGATTTAATTGTTCATCTGTTTTCTCTTTAAATTCCCGCCATTTTTTATCCCCTATATCTCCCGCTATAGATAAACAATAATTGTCCGTTACTTCTATCCCAAATCTTTCCTCTGTTATCTTTTTTAATTCTACCGCATAATCTATTTTTCTATAAAAATTATCAACGGAATAATATCTCCTTAATGGCTCAATTGTATCTATTGATAATTCCAAACCCTGTTTTTCCGCATATGATTTAATTAATATATTATATATTTCAAACAAGGTTAAATCTTCATTTCCCATATATTCCCTAATTTCCGGATAAAGATCAATTACATCCTTTAATTTCTCATAAGTCAGGTCTTCCTGCTCAGCGATTAATCTATTAATCACTTCTCTCACATCTTCTTTAGAAACCTTCCCCTCAAATATCAATCCTGATGATTCTATAAATTGTTCCGTATTCTTTATCTTTCCCTGTTGATGCAATAATGTTACTTTCTGCACTAATTCTCCATCTGTCATATCCTTCCATTTTGTATTTCGTTCTTCTATACTTAAACATCTATCGTCATTCATTTCTATTCCAAATTTATTCATAACTGTATCTTTTAAATCCGCAGTAGAATCAATCCTGCCAAAGGCATTTTTAATAGTTCGTTTGCTTAGTGCTTCAATTTTGCTGTCAGAAAAGTTTAATCCTTTACTTTGTACATATGATTTAATTAACTGTCTATGTTCTTCATCTTTTTTTATCTTCTCTATCTCTTTCTCTTTCTCTTTCAGAGAAAAAGCAATTATATCCTTTACTTTTTCATAAGTTATCTCTTCCTCTTCCTTAAGTAACTTATTGATTACCTCTCTCACATCTTCTTTAGAAACCTTCCCCTCAAATATCAATCCTGAATATTCTATGAATTGTTCAGTATTCTTTATCTCTCCCTGTGGATGTAACAATATTACTTTCTGCACTAATTCTTCATCTGTCATTTCCTTCCATTTTGTATTTCGTTCTTCTATATTCAAACATTGCTCATCATTCATTTCTATTCCAAATTTATCCATAACTGTATCTTTTAAATCTACAGTAGAATCAATCCTGGTAAAAGCATTTTTTATAGTTCGTTTGCTTAGTTCTTCAATGTTGCTGTCAGACAAGTTTAATCCTTTACTCTGCGCATAAGATTTAATTAACTGTTTATGTACTTTATCCGCCTTCAAATTTCTCTCTTCTGCATATGTCTTTATACCCTGCTCCCACTTTTGTTGTTCATCTATAATATCTACAGAATCTTTTGCCAATTTTTTATATATTTCCAACAAGGTTAAATCTTCATTTCCTATATACTTTCCAATTTCAGGGTAAAGCTCAGTTATTTCCTTTACTTTACCGTAAATCAGCTCTTCGTTTCCATCAAGCAACCTTCTTATTATTATATCTACATCCTCTCTAAGTAATCGTTCAATCATCATTCTTATATTACTCAAAGGAACCTTACCTTCAAATATCAATTCTGAAGATTCTATAAATTGTTCAATATTTACTATCTTTGTTTGAGCAGGCAGTAATTCCCTCAACCCTTCCCCAGTTTCCCACTTTATATTGTTTTCTTCCTCAAATAAATAATCGTCATTAGATATTCTCATCCCGAATTTTTCTATTATTTTTCTATTTACATCCACAGCACAATCTATTTTTAAACAGGCATTATTAAAAATATCTCCTTTACTTAATTCTTCAATTTTAATATCGGATAAATTAGTTAAATCCCTGCTCTGCGCATATGCTCTAAGCAACTGAGCATATACCTGAAATAATTCTAAACCTTTTCCTTTTTTATATGCTTTCGCTGCCCGTTCCAATCTTTGGGTTCTATCTGCAATACTAAATGAATCTTTAACCTCTTCATAGGAAATTATCGGGTCAATAACCCTGGATTCATAATCACCGTCTGAGACTTTAATACGATTTTTTCCGATTTCAATTCCCAAATGTCTTCTTCTCTTTATTATTAACTCGAATAAGGCTTCAAAATCCTGTAGTAAAAATTCCGCAGACAAATTAACCATATCAATGTTTTCTTTTGCTCCTACTACCATTATCTTTAAATCGGATAATTTTTTCTTTTGTATTTCTTTATAAATATTAAATAGGATTGTTAATCCAACGCGTTCGGAAGCAATGTGAGCAAGAACAGTAATAACATTTCCATCTTCTTTTCTGCCTACAATTATTAATTCCATAAAGTCATCAAATTTCTTTATCCGGATAGATTCTCTTTCATCAAGAGAACCCATAATCAAACAAGATTTAGCAGGATCATATATCTTTCCGGCCCCTACCTTTATCCCTTCTTTCTCAACACGGCTTGTAGGTAAAACATCGGATACTTCCAACGCCCCTGCAGGAGTTATTTTCCAACATTCGTGATTGAAAACAAATTTTTTCTTTTTCTCCGGGGATAACTTATGTTTCTTGTGCTTTATTTCCCCAACAATGGTTCCTTTTTCCTCCTGTTTATTTTTTGCACTAATTAATTCATACAAAAAGCCCATTTCCTCTTTTGATTTAACAGTATTTTCAATTACCTCTATAATTTTACTTTCACTATCCATTTGCTCATACATTCCCTTCGAATCACATATAAAAACACCACCAAGTTCTAACGCACCAATTAATTTCCCTGAATATTTTTCTTCTTTCCGCGGAAAAATATATATTTTGTCCAGGGTAAAATAAAAATTCAGCGATATATCTGCTTCTCGGATTCGCTCAATAATATAATGGGCATTTTGAGCTAACTTATATATACTTTTACTTTTTATTACGAAACAAGCTGCCGGATAATTTACCAAATCATATATCTGAACCTCCCCCTCCCGATCGGAAAATAACTCCCTCTTTTCCATTTTTTCTATAGGTAAGTTTTTATCATCAATTAACTCTTTATCTATATCATAAAGATGAGAATGTAAATGTTCCGGAGAACTTGCCCCAGCACCCTTAAGATTTGTATGTCCTTTGAACCCCAAAAGAGAAGTCAGACCAATTACATATTCAATATACTCCGGAGGTAACTTTGTACTGTGGTCATTAGGGACATATAGAATCTGCTTATAGGAAAGATAGGGTCGTTTATTATTAAATATTTTTGCTGCTTTTTTCCATTCTTTCTGCAAATCTAAAATTAACCTTTCTGAAGACAACCTGCACATTTTACATCCAGACTTATGCAATAAACGAGCACTTGTATCTCTAACCGGATTATATAAAACTAAAAATTCGTTATTTTCCAAAAACGGTATTTTTTTACATTCAATTTCATCTTGATTCCACTGGATACTGCCTTCATTCCAAAAATCTTTTAATTTTTCTAGCACTATTTCTTTCATAGTTTTTTGCTGACTCTGGAAATCTTTCGGGCTGGCCTTTTTACGAGGAATTACTGCTAAGACAAGAAATGCTGTCAGCGGATTATTCCGGATAAAATTATTAATTAATTTATCAACTACCGGCCCGGCTCTTGTACCTATAGCTTTTACTAACCAACCCAACAATAACACACCTACTAACCCTACCACAACCACCCCAGGCAAATTCATTTCCAAAAGCGATAATCCTGCAGCAGTTATATTAGTTACTACATCCGGCTGGGCAGAAGCTGTACTAATAAATCCTGAAAATAACCCTAAAATTATCGTCACTCTTGGTAACAGCCCTATTCTGCCTGTTTTTCCTTTTACTAATCCATCTTTCCCAACAATTTCATCTCTTTGGGCAATAATATGATCAATCAAACAACGAGATATTGTGTAGGTATTACTCGTAGGTTTTAAGATTAATCCTTGTTTAACAAAACCTAATCGGTTCAATTTTTTTCTAAATCTATCCCTGCCTAATATATTCTCAAAATCTTCTGCCCTGGCTTTCCTTCCTTCTGTCTCAACTTTCCTTATTTTATCCATAAGTAAATTAAATTTATCCTTATTGTTTTGGGAAAGATTATTATAATTTTTTATTATCTCTTCTTCATATTTTAATATTGAATATCTTGTATCTTCTGATAACGAATAATCAGCTCTTTTCCTATGTATCATTAATTGCAATTCTGTAAACTTCTTCACTCCCTTTGCTGTGTTATCCGGATTTATACCTAATTTTTCAGCGATCTGTTTATTATTCACATCCGACGAATTTAAAGAATCTGTTAATTCCTTTATAAGCACTAACTGCCCTTTCTCTTCCGCAGAAAGATTTTTCCATGACTCTCTTACTTTTTCTACCGGCTTTTTAAATTCTAAAACCAAACTCCTTATTTTATAAGGATTAACTAATTTATACACAGTTTTTTGACTTTTGCCGATTCTCTCAATATATCCTGCCGATAATAAGGAAGAAAGAAACCTTGAAGCTTTCCCTTTTAATTTAAACTTTTCTCTCACTTCTCCTGATGTAAGAAAAGTTTTACCCTGGTCCAACTTTTCTACAAAAACATTTAATATTTCTTTATCAGTAACCTTCAACAAACTATACTTTTTTTCTTCTAAAATATCAGCTTTATCCAACTCTCTTAAATTATAGGAGGGATAAGTCCAACCACTCCATTCAATAAATTCTTTATCACCAAAAGCTCTATATAAAGACGAAATAGTATTTACTCCTAATTCTCTGGCTAATTTAATTTGTCCTTCATTATATTTGTATTCTTCATTATATTTACCTTGATAAGGTTCGATTAAACGTTTTGCTTCAAAAAATTTAGCACATGATAGTGCCTGAGATTTAGCATTAGTCTTTTTTTTGATTCCATCGGGTAATGCTTTATAAACGTTTTGCATACTAATAGTTTGTACTCCCTTCAGCTCTATATATCCCTTCTCTTTTGCAAAATATAGATCCCTTACCAGATAAAAAACTGCCTGTCTGCCTTTATCTGATATATAATCCTCAAAATTATTTAATTCCCCAAGATCAACCCATCCCCATTCTGTATTAAATTTTTCCTTACCATCACAATTAATTTGGACATCACCATTAATAAGCCCCTCAAAAACAACCTCAAGCTCTTTAACCATTTTTGATTTATATTTGTCTTCTTCATCTTTTAATATCTGAATTATTTCCGTCCTTAAATGTTCTCCTGTATCTTTATTCTTATCTAAATCTAACTTCTTAAATTTGATTTTTTTATCGCTTTTAATTTTTACATCTAACTTAGTGTAAACATTTAAAACTCTTTTTGCATCTATTTTTTTTGTATTTTCTTCTCCCATTATTTTTACAATTAATTTAGTTACTGCCAAATTACAAGCTAACAATCTCATAAAAATATCTGTCCACTCATTATTTTTATCACGTATTTTCATAAATAAATCTAAAGTCGGTTTAATTTTATTTTCTACACTATAACTAAACCATAGAGGATATTTGTTTATAAATTCTACCAGATTTATTTTTTCCCCTATTTTTGTTTCTACATAGTTAATACATTCTATTTTCTGTTTCTGAACAACTGAATCCAAGGCAAAATATGAAGGAAAGGACTTTAAAATATCGATAATTCCCTCTTCCAATATGCCTACATTTTTAAAATTAATTTCTCCCCTGTTAAATCTCTCTTTCCCATATGAAAAAACAGCTGGCCAAGAGATTATAATTTTACCTATTTCTCTATTTGTTAAACCCTTCTTTCTCATCCATTCTATGCTTTCTATATGAATAGCAATAATTTTTCCATGGTCTTTTTCCTTATCAATCATTTGCCTAAAAATTTCTTTCTCATTCTTTATTATTTTAATTAATATTGCCAACTCCAACCTTGTCATTACCTTCTCTTTATCACAAAGCAATTTAATAATATCATTATACTCTTTTATTTCTGTTAAGATACTTAAGTTATGCATCGCTTTGTCCTTAATTCTTTCTTCCGTCTCTTCTTTTATTTCATTCAATTTACCGTTTATTTCTGACAAACCTTTTAAGTTTACCAGCCCCTTATTTAATTGCTTGTTTTGTTCTTTTAACCGTTTAATATCTATATCTAAAATATCTTTATCTATTTCCCAATTCCCCTTTTTAATTAAACTTAAAAACTTTATAGTCTCCTTTATTTTTTCCTTAACTTTTTCCTTCTGAGTGATAAAATCATCTTTCCTCAAGACAAAAACTCCCAACGGCAATTTAGGAGTAAAGGGTAAATCAACTATACCAAGAAAATTTTCTTTTTCTATTGTAAATCCTGCCTCCTCAAATATTTCTTTCCATTCTTCCATACTCTTCCAATTATAAGCAAACTGCATTTCTTTTATATTACTTATCAACCTTGCACTATACCACTCTATAAACCGGAAAACCTTATCTTTTTGCTCTTCATTTAATTCTGAAAAACGCTTACTTAGCTCATTATTATATTTTGGTTTAATAGCTCCTCCGGCAAATGTATTTTCCAAGATTATTAATTTCCCATCAGGGTTTAAAATTCTTGAAGACTCTCTCAATAAATTTCTAATTACTTCATCTGTAGCATGATGTAATACAAGAGACATTATCACTCTATCTGCCTCACCATTTTCAACAGGAATTTTAGATGGTGTAGGTTGTTTTCTAAACTCTACTCTATTATCTTCTGATTCTATATGATAATCTATTTCATCCGTACCAATAGCTTTTTCTATACCTGGATTTTTCTTCACAATAACAGGCAACAAATTATTTTTTCCACAGCCAACATCTACTACTATAGGCCTTTCTACATCTACATCTTTACCTACTATCTCTATTTTTAATTCCGGATCTTCTTTCAATCTATAATCGTCACTATTATATTCTTTTACAATTTCATCCAGATTTATGTTTTCATAAATTCCTGCAACAACAGATTCGGAATCAGAAATATTTTCATCTATTTCATCCATTATATCATCAATTATTCTTTCATCTATTCCTCTTTTTTTATAATAAAAGGCTATTAAATCATGAGTAAATTGCCGTGCTTCCTCATCCCCAAAAATGCCAAAAGGACCCATTGGGTCATTGATTATTTCTTCTCTCCTTGCTTCAAATAATTCATTTTCTCTTTTAGTTAGTACTCCTGAAATAAGCTTACGGTTAAACCCTTCCCTTTCTAACCCAAGTTTCCGAAAGCTGATTATTAAAGCATCCATATAATTACCATTAAAATAACGAGCTACTCTTTTATTCATTGCTCCCCCTACTTGCCATATCTTAAGCTGTCCGGGACTAATTTCATAGAATTCTTTTCTTAAAAGTTCTTTTTTTGGTTCTCTAAGACTATGTAACCTCTCGTATTGCTCCCACAAATCAGGTCTTTCTTTTCTTATGGCATATTGGACACTCTCTATTCCTTTTTCTTTAGTAGTCCAATCATAGCCAAAGCCGTATCTTTCTAAATCAAGATTCGGAAAACTAATTATTAAAGCATCTTTATAACTGCCATTAAAATAAGGTGCTATTTCTATTTCTTTTGCTCCGTGTATTTCCCATAGATCAAAATGTGCATAGGTGATTTCATAAAATTTATTTTTCAAAAGTTCTTTTTCTGGTTCAGTAAGACTACCTAATTTCTCGTATACCTTCCATAAATCAGGTCTTTCTTTTCTTATGGCATACTGGATACTCTCTATTCCTTTTTCTTTAGTAGTCCAATCATAGCCAAAAAATCCTAATCTTTCTAATTCAAGTTCCGGGAAGCTGATTATTAAAGCATTTTTATAACTCCTATGAAAATAAGTATTTGTTTTCTTATTAATTGCTGTTCTTAATCCCCATATGGCAAAATGTCCGCTACTAATTTTATAGAACATCCATCTTAAAAGTTCTTTTTCTCGTTCAGTAAGAATATTAAATTGCTGATATCCTCTCCATAAATCCGGCCTTTGTTTTTGAATAGTACGCCGAATATTAAATATACCTTCTCCTTTATCTTTCCAAGTAAATTTCTTCTCCTTTGGATATTTTTTCATATATTCTTCTTTTTCAGCCACCGTTAACCCGAGTTTCGGGAAGCTGATTATCAAAGCATCTAAATATCTCCCAGTAAAATAAGGAGTAATACTTTGGTTCTTTGCGCTGTTTATTTTCCACACAATAAAATGTGCAGTAGTAATTCTATAGAATTTCTGTCTTAAAATTTCTTTTTCTGCTTCAAGAAGATTATCAAATCGCTGGCATTTATCCCATAAATCCGGCCTTTCTTTTCTTATGGCATATTGGACACTCGCTATTCCTTTTTCTTTAGTATCCCATTCATAGCCAAATCCTAATCTTTCTAAATCAAGATTCGGAAAACTAACTATTAAAGCATCTTTATAACTGCCATGAAAATAAGGACTTAAATTTTTATTTGTTTGTTTAGTTAATCTCCACAAAGTAAAGTGTCCACTACCAATTTTATAGAATTCTTTTCTTAAAAGTTCTTTTTCCGGTTCAGCAAGAGTATTGAATCGCGAATATAATGTTTTTATATTTGGCATCTCCTCTAATACTTTTCCCCTTATTTTTCTTTTATCTCTTTCAAAAACATCTTTATCTAATTCTACTGCCTGCCGCGCTCTTATTGAAATAAAAGACATAAAAGGCATCAATGTTAACATAAAAACAGCAAATATCCCCGATAAATTCATTCCTAACAACGATATCCCAAAACCAGCCGTAGCCACCTCCGGTGCCGCACTGACAACAGGGATAAAACCGGTAAATGATGCTATTATACTGCCTATAGTCATTGCTGAAAAAATACTAATCTCTTTGTGGCCAGGAACAATTTTTTCTTCTTTCATGTCCTGATAAGACCATACTTCCATTCTTTTCATTATCTCATCATCAAAATGATCAAAGACATAAACTTCTTTTTTATTCCAATTTTTATCTTTATTAAATACGCGGTTATAATCATTCTTTAGATTATCGTTACTAATCCATCCTTTACCTTTATAATAATCTTTTACTACTTTAGTCGTTGAAGCATAAAAAGTCTTGACACCTTGCTCCTCTGCAGCTTTGATAAATTTTTCAATCACTTTTATCTTCCACACACTGTATTCCTTCCTTTTACTTACAGGTTTCATTATTCTAAATTTCGGGGTTGATTGAATTTCTACGAACATCAATACAGGGACTTTAGATACTATCATTACTTTTAAAAATATTGTTCCAAAAGATCCATCATCAGGCATATATACATCCGGCCGCAATTCATCACTCTTAATCTGTAATAATTCCGGGAAATCGTTTACATCATCCATTGATGGGAAAACAAAACGTTCAATAAATCTCTCCAGTATTCTCCACTTATCTTTTTTTAATTTCACTGTTAATTCTTTACCACCAACGGTAAAACTAACATAAGGATTTTCATTTATAGTATTTTCTATCCCTTTTATTATTTTGATAATTTTTTCCTTATTAAAAGTATCTGTGTTTTTTATAATTCGTTCTCTTTTATATTTTTTAAATTCGGGAAGAAGGTCATTTAAAAAGCTTAAATACTCTGATTTTTTTATCAACGGTTCCAACGCTCCAATAAAATCATTTAATAAAATATTTTCTTCTTTTAACAGATTAAGGGTAAGAACAACATCTTTTTCTAATTGTTCTTCTTTAAAAACATCATCATTTTTTCCGGTTGCTTCATGCCTTAACTCATGCATAAAAGCTATTATAAAAACTATATTTCTTATTTTTTCATTTTTTATTTCAAGAATAGATTTATTTATTCCTATAAAGCTGTTCTTATAACAATCTTCTGATAAATGGCGGGACCGGTCAAGCAAGGATAATATAATTTTTTCATTTAATTTATTATAATCCGTATTTTTATAAACCTCTTTCTCCAGAGCTAATGCTTTGCTTAGAAGACTCAGAAGATTCCCCTCAGAAGCAGTAATATTTATTTTTTCTCCTTCCAAAAATTTAATATCCTCATTAGTTAAGATTAATGTAATTTTTTTACCTGACATATCAATATTAATCTCTGTCTTCTTATCTTTTGGTAACTTATTAATTTCCTTCTTTATCCCCCTAACAACCTTTCCTTCTCGCTCCATACTTTCAGAAAAAAATTTCTTACTATCTATCGTTTTACTCAAATATCCACAATGCTTATTATCTTTATTTAATTCTGCCGCTCGCCAGTGAGCAATTTTTATTTTTGGCATCTTTTGTCTTCTCTTAAAAATATTACGCATATATCTCCCAAAAAACAATGCAAAAAGGGGACCTAAAACACCCAATCCGGGAATGCTTTTTTCTTTTTCTACTTCAGGGTCTTTTTCGTATTTGATATCATCCAAATAAAACACACAACCTTCAGGGTTTTCATCGTTAAAAACTATAAGATAAAAACCCATTTCAATTTTACTTAAATCTTTGCCTTCTAAATCAATTGTATGCTTTTGCCACTCATTAGTAAGTTTAATAAAATTTGTACTTATTTCAGACGAATCACCAGAGTCTATATCCCCCATCCCAAAATAAGCACGCTCTCCTCCTTTTTCCCCCTTTGCCCAAAAGGTTAATTTTGTCGCTCCGTTTAAATTATAGCTATCATAATTGATCCATACAATAGATTCCGGATTTGGTTCTACTTCCTGCACATCTTTATGAATTTCCGGTTTATATTCAATTTTCATTGAAGCAGGTTTGGAATGGAAAGTAGTATTACAATCTTGGTCAAAAGACAAATTCCCTCTTAAAGAATCAACAAAAGGAACATAATTAGGTAAAAGATTAAAAAAGGTTGTCTCATTTGCCGAAGGAAACGGCTTTAAAGTAGGATCTCCGACAATGGTCCATCCTGCCCTATCAGGATTTTCTATACTTCCCCTAATTTCCACCCAATTTTGAAGTGCTTCTCCAAAATTATCTTCTCTTTCTAAGCTTTCATGAAAACCATCCGAAGTAGCTACATCTATATTTGTGACTCTGGTACTGCCCATAGCTACTAATCCCATGTTATTTTCTGCAAAAAGGTAATAACCGGCAATATAATTTATTTTTCTATAATCAGCAGCTGAACAAGCAGCCAACCAATAAAAAGGTGGTTTAGCATTAGTTATTTCCCAGCTACTAAAATTTTCGTTATTTAAACTGCTTATATTAAAAAAACTATGTGTTGTTGGAGTTGAATGACTAGTTAAAAATACCCATAAATAATATTTTTTAAGATACTCTAAATAACTCTGAGCAGTCATTTGATCAGGATTACTAATAAAGGTCTTATTATCAAAAGTTAAACCAGTTCTATATCTATACCCTCTTCCAAGCTGTTCCACAAATTCATTATCTATAAAAACCAAAGAGCTGTTGTCATAAGGAGCATCAGTCATCCAAGCAGAAAAATTACCGGTTCGCCAGTCATTATTTTTCTTAAAATAATATTTTAATATTTCTGCTTCCTTAGTAAGATTAAAAACAAACTCACCATTCACTTCATCATACGCAAAAGGTTTACCATCTATTCTGCCTATATATATTTCCAAATCATTAATTTTACTTTCCCCGGGTAAAATATTAATTACACCATCATTATCCACATCTTCCCATTTTCTATTCAGATCCATAAAATAAAAATCAAAAGGAAATGATTCATAATAATTAGTTTGTATCGACACAATTAGCTCTTTTTTCTTTTCTTCAGAATAAGATTTGGGAAATAAATCTTCAAACTCATTGCCTTCGTCTAAAAATGCCTTAATCTCACCACTTCTAACTTCCCTGATTAAAGTTTCTTCAAAATCATTTTCTTTATCCAAAATAACATCTATTTTCATATTTAATGAATCCATTGATGTCCATTCTTCCTCAGTTAAAGTTTGTTGATAAAAATAGAATTTTCTAAATAATTCTATATATTCTTCAACATCCTGGATATAATTTCCTTCATATTGTTCAATTAACTCATTTATCTCATCTCTGAAATCCAAAAGCTCAGTTAAATCATAAGTATCCGCAACATTTACCAGGATAGCTTCTGCAATTGGTAAATCTCCTACAAATACAGCTCCGTTTAATTTCCCGGCATTATATCTTTCTATTAGATATTCCCTTACTTGCTGTGGAGTCTTAAGATTATTATCATTAACAATAGTAACTATATATCCTTCATTTTCCAAATCAGTTTTGTATTGAGCTAATGAAGCATTAATACTATCTTCAATCGTTGCATTCACAATTACTTCAATATAAACCCCTTCTGCCGAAGCAGCTGAGGCAACAAAAGCATTTTTATTTACTATTTCATCAATTAATCCTTTTAACTTATTAGTCAGAGTTGCAAAATCTCCTTTAAAAAGTCCTTGTTTTTTGGTAATTTCTTTTTCTTTAGCTGCTTTCTCTAAGAAATTGCTTTCATCTACACCTTCTCCCAATGTTGCTACCCACTCTTCCGGTAAAATAATCTTTCCTTTATCTTCTTTTATAGAAGGGATTGTTTCATTGCTTAATACTTCTATATTCTTGCTCTTAACCCAATTAGACAATTTTAGATTATCAATTACATAAATCTGTACTTCTTTATCCAATCCCGACAAACAAGGTATTATGTACTTATCTAAATTATTCCTGAATTTCTCATTTTGCAGGTTTTCTATTAAATCAAAATTGTTTCCTACTATCAATAATTGCAAATCATTATCTATTTCTTCTGTCTGCTCTAAATACCAGCTAACATTTGCATCTTCCTGTGGGCTAAACACAGAAATGTTTTCTAAAGAAAGCATCTCGATATCTTCCCCAACTATCTTTTCCATATCTTCTTTTGTTTTTATTATCACTTTGCCATCTTTATCTATCGTCTTTGCCGGTATTACATCCTGCATTTTTTCTCCCAATGCAATCGGTAAAGCAGAAAATATACTGCCAAACAATAATCCAACTATACTTAGGCTGAATAAATAGCCTATAACAGATTTGCGTTTTACAGTAACGGAAGGAATAACCGGTATGAGCCTCATCTTCTTTTCTAACCTGATCTGTTTTGATATTATTTTTAATAATTTATCTCTGGAAAAGTTAGATTTAACTTCCGTCGCCTCTTCTTTTTTGGATTTAAAAGAAAATATAGATAATATCTTCTCTATAAAACTCTTCTTTTTCCTTGATTCAATTGTTTTATATAATTGCTCTAGCTGATATAGTTGAAGTCTAATCTTTGCATTGCTTATCAATCCTTTAGGATGCATATTAATAATAAAGTGACTAAACTTAATTTTTATTTCTTGTTCAATCAATCTTAATTTTCTGTATCTGCTTAACAATGTTTTTATAACTGCGATATTTTGCCTGCGGTATTCTGCTTTTTTCTCTTGTGATAAAATATTACTTATTTCTGTTTTTGCCGGTATCCTAACCCTCTCACCGCTAATAACCTCGTAAATATTTGCTGCTTCATTACACAAATTATAAATGGGTCCTGCTTTATTCAGCTTATCCTGTTTCATAAATAAATAATTAGTAAAATAATCAGCATCCAATTCTTCTAAACCTATCGCTTTTAGCCATTTGGTTACGAATAGTAAATTTTGCTTATATGTTTCAATATTATGCGGAATTTTTGCTTTTTTAGTGGTTTGTTCTACTTTTATGGCGAGTATTTCTTCTATTATTAAACGACTCTTTATTTCTTTTGGATCGATTCTTAGAAATTTTTTAAACGGGTTATTTCTTCGTGAATTTGGATTAATGACACCTAAATGCTTTAAGAAACTTACATTGTCTTTACTAATTTCTCCTTCTTCACCTTCAAAACTTATATCAGGACCAGCCCTTGTTCCTCCTGATTTTATTATCCATCTTAATAATAATATCCCTACTTCTAAACCTAATATCCATATTCCCCACAATGAACCTAAGACAACGGCATATATACTAACAAATAACCCTAATACACCTAAAACCATAACAGGGGTACTTACAGCTCCCTTGTGTTCTACTAAACTTGTTTCTCCTTCCGCATCTATCCCTCTTGCTTCTCTATCCATTTCATCCTGAAATTCTTGCCCGGTCTTCTCTTTCAACTCCTTAATTACAGCATCCCAGTTTTTTTCACCCCTTACATAATCGCGAATTAGTTTTTTTTGCATCCAGGCAAACAAACCAACCAATTCTTCAGCACTTTCATGAGATGCTTTACCTTTATCATAAAAATGTACACTCTCATGGGTAACATCATCCAATATTTTCCGGAAGAAACGATATAGAGCTTCAGGGTCATCATCCTTTTCTTTGTTAATTATTTTCTGTAATTCTTCTATGTATGTTCTCACATGATAAAGATTCCAAATAATTAAATTTGGTTCAAAATCAGCTAATCTTTTTTCCCTCTTTTCATAAAAATTGACTTTAATGTGTCCCTTACCCATATATTTTAGTAAAATCTCGGTAAACATCTTAAAATCTCTCATCGGCTTTGAGTTTTCAACTTCTTCTTGAGTGTAATCTTTTCTGAGATTCTTTTCTGTAACAATATTGTCACTTATTGCTTCAATATTTTTTTCAATGTATGTTCTAAACCCAATGGAACTATCTTCCAAATTAAGTTCTTTTATAATCTTTTGGGGATCTTCCATCCCTTCTCTCAAAACCTTAAACATTTCTTCTTTCTTCCCTCTTAACGAAAATTTTTCACCATCTTTATCTTTTATTTCAATTAAGGTAATTAGATATTTAAGAGAACGATTTTTAATTTCTTTATCCTTATCGCTATCCTCTTTATCATCAATTATATAATGGCTAAATTCAACCTCGTCAATACGGCTTTCATTGATATTTTCAGCATCTTCTCCAACCCCTTCAAAAACACCTCTTCCATCCAAATTATACTCATCTCTAAAGTAATCCTCGGATAAACCCGGTGGAAAAACTCCTCCTTCATAATACAATTTTACTATTGCCTGTAAACAGGCTCCAGCTACCGCCTGCTGAACTATAGGTAGATATTTCTCTTTATAATCAATGGTAAGACGGGATATAATTAAAGATATTCCGCGAGGCAAATCTATGGTAAATCCTCTTTGACAAATAATCTCTAAAAAGTGCGCAGGTACAAGAGCGAAATATTCTTCTGATTTGGGATATTCCACATAAAGAAAACTTCGGGTCAATCGCTGGTACTTAGAATCGTTTTCATAAAGTTTAATTGTTCCATAGAGAGTAGTAACTTCTCCTAAAAGATTTAAATTTTCATTAATTATTTTACCCTTATAAATAATATTTACATCCCGGATAGCAGCAACATAACGGTAAATACTATAATCAACAAATATGGCATCAATGTCCGGCATCTGACCTTCAAGAAAATGTTTGACCCGTTCAACCCTCGTCCCTTTGTAATCACCATTACATTGTTTAAAACTTGTTATTACTAACCGGCCGTCATTATCTTTTTTAATAGTAAGTTTAAAAAATTTGCCGTCACCTACTCCTGTAGTAACCTTTACTTCATCAAAATCAGCAAAATTCGTATAAAATCCAAGCCCAAAAATACCTTCTGATATAGCACTACCCAAATTGGTTGTTTCGTCTATTACCAATAAAGGACCCGTCATCGTAGGAAGTTCCATCCCCACCGGATCTTCTACACTAAATACCCACTCGTTTGTCCCTTCAGGAATATAGTTACGTATCTCAATTTGTGCCTTTTCAAGTTCTTTTAAGAGATTTCCTATAATCTTCCCTCGCGATTGAGTTGATTTTTTTAATAATCCCTTTACTATATTATCTAAAATAAAAATCCTTCGTTTTAAATGCTCCCGGGCATTATCTTTAACTTCAACTTCTTCCTGAAAAAGAAAACGATCTAATTTGTTTTCATCTACCGAAAAATCCTTTTTGTTTTGTTCATAATACTTTTTAAGCAATGCCCACGCCTGTCGCTCTATTATAATGGCATTACGGGCATTCTGTACATTTTCCCGTATGCAAAGATTTTCTGATTTATCCTGTCCATAAATAGACTTCTGAATATCTCCATCCGCATCTTCTAAATCCTCATCTTTACCCTTATCTAAAAGCTCCTGGTAATCTTTAAGCTGACTTAACTCCTTAGTTTTATCAGGAAATTTATTGAAAACAATATTAATCTGAGCTAAAGGCACATTTTTTAATTCACAAACAACCTCACCCTTGATAACCACCTGCTTTTCAATATCAAGAATGTCCTTAATATCTCCCCTTAAATATAATAAACTCAACTTCAGGAAATCTTCCTCAATTTCATCCGGTTTAAACTCTGGGGTTAAAAAATTACTATACGAATCAAGTGACTTATAAAAAATATCCGATGCTTCTTCCATTTTAGAATTATTCATACGGATAAATAACTTATTCCATCTTTCGAATAACTCAATAAAAGATGCTTGATTTAAAAAACTTGTATTTATTTTAGCAAATAAGGAAAAGAACCTCTTTAAATCCCTCACATTTCTTTCTGCTATTTGACTGTGAAGTTTTTCAACCGCAGCCTCATCAAGAAGATTTAGTAAATTATAATCCAGAAAAGCCATAAAAACATTTATTTCTTCTTGCTCAATATTTTTTAAATCTTCGGGCAAATAAAACAAATTAGATAAATAATTTTTACGAAGTTCCGGATGGTCATTAAAAAACAGACTGTTTTCTTTTATAAAATCCTGAGCTTTTTTAATTCGGTGCTTAATGATTTTTGATTTTTCTTTGAAAACCCTTCCTCGTTTACCCTCCACATCCTCAAATTCAATAACAGTAAGGGGGGAATTATTATCAAAATCACAAACAACAAGCTTACCGCTATGAGTAGCAGCAACAATGTCGTTAGACCCAAATCTATCATCATTAAACTCATTAACTAATCTACCTGGACTATCTGGTCTGTCTAGCTCAGGATCAATAAAGCTAATAGAGTTATTACGATAATTTGTATTAGCAATGTTGCCATTAATAACGGTAATATCTCTAGTCCCATCTATTAAGCCTACATGTCTCTTATTAATATTCTTAATTAACCTACCCGGACTCGCGGGTTTGTCTATCTCAGGATCAATAATACCGATGAAACCATCATCACTAATAGAAACTCCATAATCAGCAATAGCAAGATAACCATCGATGACATCCATACAACTAACTAAAGATATTCCAGAAATATTCTCTTCTTTGAGGTCCTTAATTAACTTTCCCTGACTCGCTGGTTTATCTATCTCAGGATCGATGATTTTAATAGAGGTATGTCTATTCGCTCCACCAAGATCAATAACTGCTAATTTCCCTTCGATAACGGCCATCTCTAAAGGAAAGTCCCCTACAATACTTTTATCGCTGAGTTTTTTAATCAATTTTCCCGGACTCGTTGGTTTATCTATCTCAGGGTCAATAATTGTGATGGACTGATCAATATGGCTGGAAAGAGCAAGGAAGCCTTTGATAGCAGTAATACGAATGTTTTGTTTTAATCCCCATGTTCCAACCTTAAAATTCTTAATTAATTTTCCGCTATCAGGATTAATGATGCTGATGGAATGATTCCAATAGTTAGAAATAGCGATATTGCCATCCGGTAAAATTGTTGAAGAACCTGGATTACTTAGCCTTAAACCGTCCTTAAAAATTCTTACTTTTTTTACCTTCGTATAATCTTCCGGAACTTTCTTAACCTTATCCTCAAATTCGATCATACTAACTAAATATCGACCACAAACAACGATATTATTATTGGCACCAGTAATGCCCATGGGCCCTTCCATTCTTACTTCGTAGGAATCACCATCTACATCAACTTTACGTACCTTAACTTTATGTTTTGCAATCAATCTGCCTCCCCTAACTGTCGGATCAATAAAACTGATAGAATCATCGGTTTGATTAGAAACAGCGATTATTCCATCTACCACAGTTAGGTCAAACGGCCATTTTAATGCTAAGTTATTACTATCCAAAAATCCCAGACTAGTATTATTAAATTCATCAATTATTTTGCCGGTGTCAGGATTAACAATGATTACAGCGTTATCGTTTGGAATACAAACCGCAAAATTTCCATCAATGACATCAATACCAAAAACCTCTCCCCTTCCCAATTTAATTTCTTTAACTAATTTTTCTGTATCAGGGTCAATAATACAGATAGAACCATTTCCTGCATTCGAAACAACTAATTTTCCATCAAAGACAGTTGTGCCAAAAGGAACCTTTAACCTTAAACTCTTATCCTTGATTTTTTTAACTAATTGACCTGTATCTGAATCAATAATACTGATGGAGTTATCTCCGGAGTTACAAATAGCAAGATTGCCATTAATCACGGTGGCACCTAAAGGCTTATTTAATCCTAAACTGTTATCATCAAACTTTGAGGAAGAACTGCCACTAATTATTTTAATCCAATTTTCTTCGCTATTAATTAGAGCAAGATTACCATTTGGAAGAACTGTTGAAAAAACCGCTGGTTCATCCCCCCCACGCAACTGAAGAATTCTTGCTTCTTTTACCTTCGTATAATCTTTGGAAACTTTCTTAACCGTATCCTCAAATTCAATAACACTAAGAGAACTATTATCAGAATTATAAACAACAAGCTTGCCGCCGCGAGTAACAATAATACTGCGAGTTCTTGACAACCCCAAACTCACATCATCCATTTTATTAACTAATCTACCCGGACTATTTGGTCTGTCTATCTCAGGATCAATAATACTGATAAAATCGCCATAATAATTCACAGCAGCAATGTTCCCATCAACTACGGTAATATCTAAAGTCCCTTTTGATAACTGCAAATCTATATTATCAAGATTCTTAATAAACCTACCCGGACTCGTTGGTTTATCTATCTCAGGGTCAATAATACTGATGGAAGCAGCACCAAGAGGAGATGCAAAATTAGAAAGAGCAAGATAACCATTGATAACTCCAATGTCACGAGCGAAACGTATTCCGAAAATATTCGACTCTTTGAGTTCCTTAACTAACTTACCCTTACTCATTGGTTTTTCTATCTCAGGATCTATAATCCTGATAAAAGCATCACTAGAAATCTTCACTCCATCATCAATAACTGCTAATTTCCCCTCGATAACAGCCATCTCTGAAGGAAAGTCTCCTACAATATTTTTATCGCTGAGTTTTTTAATCAAT